>JAWOBE010000086.1:0-4820 GCA_046498185.1 Desulfatiglandaceae bacterium
GCTCCACCGGGGGATGAAGAAATTGAGCTTCTGAAGCAAATTCCGTTTGACGAAAAGGAATTTCTTTCGGCCTACGGGCTGGAAGAGACGCTGCCAGGCACAGGCGGTCTCGAGGCACTGATACACCTGTTATACACCCCTACGGCCACGATCAACGGACTTTCTTCCGGATACCAGGGCCATGGCACGAAAACGATAATCCCCTCAAGGGCGTCGACAAAACTTGATTTCAGATTCGTGATGAGGCAGGATCCCCGGGCGTGCGCAGCAGCGATAAAGGAATTTTTCGAAGAACGCCTGGACGGATGCCGCGGTTTCACCCTATCCATGACCGAACCGGTGAATCCGCATAAAATGAACCCGGCCGAACCGATTGTCGAGGTGGCGCGGCGTTGCGCGGCCCGGACCTACGGGCGGGAAGCCGTGGTATGGCCGCTTCTGGATGGATCCGGCCCCATGGCCTATTTCGGAGACATCCTCGGCGCGCCGGCAATGATCATAGGCCTGGGTGCGCCTTTTGCCTATGCAAACACGCACGCTCCCAACGAATACATAGGGGTGGAGGATTATTTCAACGGGATCGCCTTGATGGCTGATATTTACGATACCTACGGAGAAAAATAATGGAGAAGATAAAGCTCGCGATAGACTACATCGAATCGAATAAAAACAACTTCATGGAAAAGCTTTTCGACTTGCTGCGGCGGCCGAGCATAAGCTCGCAGAACATCGGGGTGCGGGAGTGCGGAGAGGCTCTCGCCGAAATGGTCCGCGGCGCCGGCATGGAGGCCCGCGTGATGGAAACCGGCGGGCAGCCGGTCGTCTTTGCCGAGCGCATCGTGGATCCAAAGCTTCCCACCGTACTTTTCTACGGGCACTACGATGTTCAACCGCCCGAACCACTGGAAGACTGGCTCTCGCCTCCTTTCGAGCCGACAATCCGAGACGGCCGGATTTTCGCCCGGGGAGCCGCCGACAACAAGGGGCAGATGCTTTGCCACGTCCTCGCCGTGGAAGCCTGGCAAAAAGCCGAGGGCACGCTCCCTTTGAATGTCAAAATGATATTTGATGGAGAAGAGGAATCAGGCAGCGTAAACCTGGAAAAATTTGTTTCGGAGCACCGGGAAATGCTTGCAGCCGACCTGGTTTACACTTCGGACGGCCCCATGCATGAAAGCGGCAGGCCCTTCGTGCTGTTGGGTGTCAGAGGCATCCTGTATGTTGAACTGCGCGCCCAAGGCGCCAAGTGGGACAATCACTCCGGGAACAAAGGCGGCATAGTGCCCAATCCGGCCTGGATCCTGGTGGATCTGCTCAGAAGCATGAGGGATCCAAACGGCAAAATCCTGATCCCGGGTTTCTACGATGACGTCGAACCCCCGAGCAAACGCATCATGGAGCTGGTTCGCGCCCTTCCCTTCGACCGGGAAAAAATCAGGAAAACCATCGGCTACGATGATCTGGACCTGGACCCGGAAACGTATTACAGGAGGCTGCTCCTGGAACCGACCTTCAACATAGCCGGGTTCGGAAGCGGGTACCTGGGTGAAGGCATGAAAACCATCATTCCCGGCTCGGCCGTGTTGAAAATGGATATGCGCCTTGTCGTAAACCAGGATCCCGACGACATTTTCGATAAATTCGAAGCCCACGTACGGAAACACGCCCCGGGAGTGGAAGTGAAAAAACTCGGCACCATGGCTCCTTCCAGGACATCGCCCGACGTCCCGGCGGTTGCAAAAGTGATCGATGCGGTTCGCTCCGCCTATAACATGGAACCGGTAATCCAGCCCACCCTTGGGGGAAGCCTTCCCGATGCCGTGTGGACCCGAACGATGGGAACCCCGTCGGTGATGGTGCCTTATGCCAATGCCGATGAAAGCAACCATTCACCGAATGAAAACCTGGTGGTCGAGCGCTTCTTCGACGGAATCCGATGTACGTGCAGCGTGCTTTCAAAGCTGGGGGGCATGGAGGACGAGGCGTCTCGATAAAAAGCTGAAGCTGCGCTCACAAACAACAAAAGCCGAATCTTGGCACGACCCTGTGGGAGCGGTTTTCTACCGCGATCTGGCCCGAAACTTCAGTGGAGCAACATCGCGGATACAATCCGCTCCCACAGGAGAAAACCCGTACTCGAACTGTGGGAGCGGTTTTCTACCGCGATCTGGCCCGAAACTTCAGTGCAAACAACATCGCGATTACAAATCGCTCCCACAGAAGGTTGTTCGGGCTACTGTTTCAATTCAAAGATGCCCTGTCCCAGCTTACAAATTCAAACTGCTCAGCCAGGGCTATACCGGTGGCGTTCCTGCGAACCCACTGTTTCTGGCACCGAATAAACGTGGGATCGTGAAACTGGATGACTTCTCCAAGACATTGCAAATCCTGCTGTATTCGCCAATAAAAAAACATTTACACCTCCAGAATAAAATGAAATATCCTATATTTTTTTTGCATTCTCCAACAAAAATTTTTAGAGAGTTTCCTTGCCCAATGCGGCCCGCTCCTTGCTGATCAATTCAAGTTTAAGATCGTGCAGGCGCAACTCGAGCCCTGCGGGATACTCATGCGGGTTCAAAAGGCGTTTTATCGTGGGATGCAGGGATGCCAAATCCGACAGGCAATGTTCCCGCGCCTCGGTGCAGGAAGGGGCATCGTACACCAGGCTGCCCTCTCTGAAAATGGGCACCAGGAGGTCTTCGTAACGGGTGCCGGCATGAATCCTTTTGCGCCGCGTGGGGTTCATTGGGTCCACGATCACGCACGGCTCGTCGATGCCTAGATTGACATCATGGACCGCGTCGGCCTCATATTCACCGTTTCTGCGGTATCTTCTTACCTGCAGCACACCCGGTGTCGTTACCTTTATCAGCTGCTCGGACAATTTGACCTTGTATTCCCATTGCCCTTCCTTGTTCTTGACTGCGGTAAGCTTATAAACCCCACCCAGGGCCGGGTTGTCGTAAGCCGTGGCAAGACGGGTTCCGACCCCCCAGCTGTTGATGGGGGCATTCTGATCCTTGATGCTTTCAATCAAATATTCGTCCAGATCACTGCTGCCCACGATGACTTTATCACCGAAACCCGCCTCGTCCAGAATTTTTTTTGCTTCTATGCTCAAATACGCGAGGTCTCCGGAGTCGATGCGTATCCCCACCATTTCATGGCCGGCCCGGCGGAGCTCCTCTCCAACCGTCACAGCATGCCTTACCCCCTGAACCACATCATAGGTGTCCACCAAAAAAATGCAGTTGTTGGGCATGGCGTCGGCATAACCCCGGAAAGCCTCCAGCTCGCTGTCAAAGACCATCACCCAGCTGTGCGCATGGGTCCCCTTGACCGGGATATCGTAAAGTTTTCCGGCGAGAACATTGGACGTGCCCGAACAACCGCCGACATAGGCAGCCCGGCTCGCGGATACCCCCCCGTCGATGCCCTGGGCCCGCCGCAGGCCGAATTCCATCACCGGGTCGCCTTCGGCGGCCAGGCAGACACGGGCGGCCTTGGTCGCAATCAGGGTTTGAAAATTGATCATGTTGAGCAGCGCGGATTCCAATATCTGGCATTGCAGCAGGGACCCGGTCACACGGAAAATCGGCTCGTGAGGAAAAACCACGGTCCCTTCGGCCATCGCATCAATATTGCAAGCAAGCTCGAGGTTCTGTAAATACTCGAGAAAATCTTTCGTAAACAGAGGACGGCCGTCGTTTCCCGTCAGTGTAGCAAGATAGGCCGTGTCTTCTTCGCTGAAGTGAAAGTTGAGCAGGTAATCTATCACCTGGTTCAAACCGCACGCCACGGCATATCCTCCGCCAAAAGGCAACTGCCGGAAGGTCATATGAAACGCCGCCTCCCGGTCCTGCATTCCCAGCTTCCAATAACCATAGGCCATCGTTAATTCATAAAGATCCGTAAGAAGGGTCAGCGATTGACAGGACGTCATGTTGGAAGCTTTCATTTATTAAAACTCCATTAGCTGTAAGCTGTTGCTCACGCTTTTTTAAGGGGTATGTCCCATTTTTTCATGTATTTCCATACGGCGGTACGGCTCAGGCCAAGCCTGCGGGCTGCTTCGGCCTTGTTCCACCCACACTCCTCCAGGAGTTCTACGAGATTTTCACGTGAAAAGCTATGATTTCTGCGCGGTCCCGTGCCTGGAGAAACGGAGGCGGCCCTCGGAGGCTGCCCGTACTTGTAACGCCTTACTTCCACCGGGAGATCGAAAATTTCTATCCGCTCGCCGTTGCAAAGCACGAAAGCATGCTCCACGGCATTTTCCAGTTCGCGGACATTTCCAGGCCACGGATAATCCATGGCGATGCGCATGGCCTGCGAGGAAAAACCCCGGATATGCTTCCCGGTTTTTTCGTTCTGAATCGTGATGAAATGATCCACGAGCAATGGAATATCCTCGCGCCTTTTTCTCAGCGGTGGCAATTCGATGGGAAACACCTTCAATCGGTAGTAAAGGTCTTCACGGAAATTCCCGCCGTTGATTAACCCCGCAAGATCCTTGTTGCTTGCAGCGATGATTCTTATATCGATTTTCCGTCTCCTGGATTCCCCTACCCTTTCGATCTCCTTTTCCTGCAGCACCCTGAGGAGCTTGGTTTGAATGAACGGACTTATTTCTCCGATTTCATCCAAAAAAACCGTCCCCCCGTCGGCGCTTTCGAACCTCCCCGTGCGATGCCGGACAGCCCCGGTGAAGGCACCTCTTACATGCCCGAAAAGTTCACTTTCAAGAAGCGTTTCGGAAAGCGCCACGCAATTGACCGTAACGAAAGGCATCTCGCTCCGCGGACCGTTGAAATGGA
>JAWOBE010000066.1:0-7281 GCA_046498185.1 Desulfatiglandaceae bacterium
CACCGTATGATTTCTCATAAGGTGGTCCGTAATCACCAGGGCGACCATTCCTTTCAACACGGGAACTACTCTGGGGATCGCGCACGGATCGAATCTGCCTGAAAGAGCCAGTTCCACCGGGTTGCCCAAAAAGTCCACCGTCTGCTGGGGGATTCTTATGGATGGAATGGGTTTTACCGCGGCTCTGATAACGATTTCCTCTCCATTCGAAATGCCACCCAGAATTCCGCCTGCTCGGTTTGCGAGAAAGCCGTTGGTACAGATGGGGTCGTTATTTTCGGAGCCTTTGAGCCGGGCCGAGGCTCTCCCGCCTCCCCTGAAATCGTGGTGACCGTATTTACATCTGTAAGTGTAGTCGGCATGCCCGGGCCTGAAAGTTGTCCTCAATACCTCGTATGGTGCACTGTTCACATCCTTGTTTCGAATCAGGAGTGTTATGGGTGCGCCCGTGGTGCGGCCTTCGAAAACGCCCGAAAGGATTTCCACCCGGTCGGGTTCCTTTCGCGGTGTACTCAAAAGGTGACCGCTCGGGCGACGTGCGGCCATGGGGATTGCGAAATCGTCTTCGCAGAGGGTCAGCTCGGAGGGACATCCGTCGATGATCACGCCCAGCGCGGAGCCGTGTGATTCGCCGAAAGTGGTTATTCTGAAAAGTTGTCCGAATGTGTTTCCGGCCATCATCTCACCTCTGCTTCCGGTGTTGAGTCGCGAGAAGACGACATATCGTCTCCAGGACCTTCGCCGGTTCCCCATGAGCGGCATCAACGACATAATCCGACGCTTTCAGATAGAGCGGCGTTCGTTGTTGAAGGAGGGCCTCAACTTCTTCGACCGCACCGGAATCCAATCAATGCCAGATGCAAATGCGCCTCCTGGTATGCAAAAAAAGGCCGCGGGGGGAAATTTTCCGCCCGCGGCCTATGGATTTCACTAAACAAACCTCAGCACATGGGCGGGCCCCTCCAATAAAAAGAATAATAAAAACCCTGCCATGTGTTGATGTATGTCGTCATTTTTCCTGTTCCGAGTTTAATAAAAATGGATACTTAAAATTCCTATCGCGTATATTTAAATTTTTGTCAACATTTTTTTGAGCTTCTGGATATTCGTTATAGGGAAACGGTATCATCGGATAGGCGTGGAAAGATGTCACAGACGATCCAGGATGGCCATCGGTTTATCCATTTGAGTAACATGGTTGTCTTAAAACGACCTACAGTTCGCTTAAGCAGTGAATGTAGTGATCCAATGAAAACGGCCACAGTAGTGTCGTAATTAGAATCCCGACCCATAAGCACACACCCATAGACGGCTGTTTTCTCTTGTAATCAACCCCTGCCTGCTGCTAGGTTCTATATCCTGCCGTAACAGCAACCAAGCCGGGGACTCTTATACACTGTCCCCACTGTCAGCCCTTATTATAGATCTGATATCTGTTCCGCCCTGTTTGTTTGGCCTGGTACATGGCTGAGTCGGCGTTTTTAAGAAGGATATTCTCTTTCGTCCTATCATCGGGATAGACGGCTATACCGATGCTTGTCGTCACAAGAAGCTGATGAGCGCCGATAAGAAAAGGTTTTCGAAAACTTTCAACGATCTTCCGGGCGACCGGGATCACGTCATCCGCCTCTTTAAGGTCTGGAATCACCAGAACGAACTCGTCACCGCCGAAGCGGGCGACGGTGTCGCTCTCTCTCAATGCCGCATTCAGTCTTTCCGCTGCCGCCTTGAGGAGAAGATCTCCAATGTCATGGCCCAGGTTATCGTTCACATCCTTGAAATTATCCAAGTCAATCATGGCCACGGCCACACGCCTACGTTTACGCCGTGCATGTGCCAGGGCGACAGCCAGGCGATCGGAGAGAAGTTCCCGGTTGGGGAGACGCGTCAGGGGGTCATAGTAGGCCATCTGATGAATTTTTTCCTCTGCCCGCTTGCGGTCGGTTATGTCCATAAGGGTCCCCTCATAATACAAGACTGACCCTTCGTCGTCCTTCACCGTTCGGGCGTTGAGGGAAGCCCATATCTTGCCGCCGTCCTTCCTCAAAAGGCAGGTCTCAAAGCCCCTTACGAATCCTTTTGTTTCAAGGATTTTTCTAAATTTTGCCCTGTCTTCCGGGTTTTCGTAGTGCTGTTCACCGAGATTTGTCAGGCTTCCCATAAGTTCCTGTGGGGAGTCAAAACCCAAGAGATTTGCGAGGAAAGGGTTGGCGCTGAGGAAGCGTCCATCACGTGTGGTCTGGAAGATACCCTCAACGACGTTCTCGAAAAGAGACCGGTACTTCTCCTCACTCTCCCGCAGGGCCTTTTCTGCGTTTTTGCGGCTGCTGATGTCGCGAACAAACACGAACAATCGCCCACCGTCTGTTGCCAAATAGTTAACGCTGATCTCAACGTCCACAATCATTCCGTCCTTGCGCCGGTGGCGGGTCTCAAAGCGGTCGAAGCCGGTTTCCTCTATCTTCCGGATGCGTTTGGCTGTTGCCTCCGGATTTTCTATGACCTCGATATCCGCAATCGACATATTGAGCAGCTCTTCGCTACTGTAGCCTGTCAAACGGCAGTATGCATCGTTCACATCCACAAAACGCCCCTGCATATCCGCTTGCCAAAAGCCATCTATAGTCGTGTTAATGATAGTCCGGTGTTTTTCCTCTTCTTGATTCAGCACCTCTTCAGCCTGCTTGCGCTCGGTGATGTCACGGATGCTGGCCTGCAGCACTTCCTGGTTACCAATTCTAACAGGTGTGAGAATAACTTCCGCGGGAAAGACTTCACCCGTCTTGTGCTGATGCAGCCATTCAAACCGGTGTGTATTTTCCTCCCGAAAAACCTTGTCGATGAACTCCCGTGAAGTCTCCACAGAGGGCCGCCCGTCATGCTGCAACGCAGGGGAAAGATCCGCCGGCCGCCTTTCGAGGAGATCGCTCTTGCTTTGGAGACCGAAGAGCTCCAGTGACCGCTGGTTGCAGTCAAGGAACGTTCCCTCTTTCGTAATAAGTGTAATGGCGTCGTGGGAGCCTTCGAAAGCGGCTCTGAACTTCTGTTCATTTTCCTGAGTCGCCTCCAGGTATTGCCGGGAATTGGATGCAGCCCGCTCCAATTCCCTAACCCGCTTCTCCAGTTCCTCATACGTAGGTTTATCAGTCATGATTACAACCCGTGTCTTCCTGGTCGATTTACGTCAGTACTACTAACAGAATCCTCGACAACTGCCCGACGAAAGGCTTACCCCCCATAGCCACGAAGCCTCACCCGAGTCAATCAAAAAGCTGAAATTCAGAATGCATATGTTCCGTATAGCTCACAGTATGCTTTTGCATCCTCCAATTTTATATCCGTGCTGTTATCCTTTGCCGCCCATATCAATCCGGTTTTTGTGTCCTTCACCGTCCCATTGTCATATACGATAAAAGGACCGTCTTTGTCGATTTCTTAAAAAGGCTTCTTTTTTCAATTTTCTACTTTCTTTTCCGCTCTCTCTTTTCAAAAAATTTCTCATTGAACATTTGATGCGGTCGTAAAACGTATCATCACCGCCTTATCGGTATCGGGGTCGAAAAGGTCGCCGGTCAACTTCCGATACCGACGCCGATAGCGACCCCGACCCCGAGGAACAGGGTTGTTTTTGACTTTTTACGATGCCATCAAGATTGAGTCACCCTCTTTCCTTTGGAATTCTCCTTAAATTCTCCCTAAAAGGTTGATTTAGGAACCAAATAATCGTATTCTCTTTTCCATCACGTTTTTCTGTCCCTGACCCGTAACCGGCCAATAACCAGGGAGAGTGCCATGGACGAATGCTGAGCCCCGTTTCTCGATGGTGAGAGCGGGGTTTTTTGTTCGCATTGATGGACGAGCCGGTGACCTGGTGTTTTCAAGTAGGTGTAGGCTTTATGTTGCACTTCAGTGGCTGTCAACACTTGTGTTGATAATACCGGCTCCAAAGGGGGTCTAAAAGGAGGACACGATAATGCCTTCTAAATGGATGAAAAACTCATGCACAGGGTGTTTTCGTGGCGCCGGTGATATTAAATCATCAAATCTGTCAAACACCAAAGCGCGAAAGCACGAGGGTCCACCCATTACCTCAAAAGGGTCTCTTGTTTCACGATCAGCCGGCATTTTCATATTTGCCGTTATGCTGGTTTTCGTCATGGTTTCGCCGGCAGGATCATGGCCTGTTCATGATACCGGTCAAACGCAATGTTTTATCTATGATGAAAATACAGAAACATGGAACGAAGGCACCTGTCCCGCTTCTGGAGAACTTTTCTATGGGCAAGACGGGAACTACCTTGTAAACGCACCCTCGTTTACAAAACTGGACGCACAGGGAAACGATCTTCCGGATAGTGCTACAAGCTGGACGATGGTGAGGGATAATATCACGGGGCTCATCTGGGAGGTCAAACAAGACAAAGATGGGCTGAAGAACTATTTGAATGCAAATGACGCAGACAACACGTACTTTTGGTATGATAGTAACCCTGAGACCAACGGGGGCCATGCCGGGACTGAGAAACCTTTCGGCAGGGACACGGAAGATTTCATCAATACACTCAACGATAACAGTTTTGGCGGCCATTCCGACTGGCGACTCCCCAACTTGAAGGAGTTGCAGACCATTGTTCATTACGGCCGACATGACACTGCTGCTTTTGATGCCTATTTCCCTGATACGGCGTCTTGGAGCTACTGGTCCTCTACCACTTACGCCGGCGATGCCTCCGTCGCGTGGCTCATCTTTTTCAGGGACGGCATCCTTACCAACTACTACAAGTCCGGCACCTACTATGTGCGCGCGGTTCGCGGAGAACAGTCCGGATCATTCGATAATTTGGTCATTGACGGCCACGGCACGGTAACGGATACCAATACCGGGCTGATGTGGCAGACAGAGGACGACGGTGTAGAGCGTTCATGGGGAGAGGCCCTGGATTACGCTGAAAACCTCACCCTGGCGGATTATGGTGACTGGCGTCTCCCCACCATCAAGGAATTGTTATCCATTGTCGATTACAACAGCGCTACGCCTTCTATTGATCCCGTTTTCTCCAACACGGTGTCCTCCTACTATTGGTCCTCCACGACCAACGTCTACGATGGGAACTACGCGTGGCGCGCCAATTTCCACGACGGTCTTGCCAACAGCTTCAAAAAATCGGATAAGCACTATGTCCGGGCGGTTCGTGCCGGGCAGAATCGATTATCGGGTCACTTGTTCATTTTGTCCCCGGCCCAGGGATCGACGTGGAACAGGAATGATGTGATGCCGATAACCTGGGACCCAGCCGGTATCATAGGCAATGTAAACATAGCCATTTCCCTTGACGGAGGAAAAACCTATACGAGCATTGTCGAAGATGTGCCCAACAATGGCAGACATGACTGGACGGTGCCGGGTTCAGGGTCGGTAAACTGCATGATTAAAATTGTGCCCCTTGAGGATGAATCAAAGAAAACGGTTCAAGGCCTTTTTTCCATCCAATCCATATTCGGATTGTACTATACCGCCGGCCCCAATGGTTCCATCACGGGTGAGACCATGCAGATCGTGTATCCCTATGCTGACGGCACTGCCGTCGAGGCCGTTCCCGATCCCGGATATTCCTTTATCCAGTGGAGTGACGGCAGCACCGAGAATCCGCGGACTGATACGAATGTGACCGCCAACATCACGGTAACGGCCACCTTCCACAGGCCGGGAGATATCAATGCCGATGACGAGATCAATCTTTACGACGCCATTTTCGTCCTTCAGGTAGTCGCCGGAATGCCCGTGTCTAATAAGGTTCACAGGTCTGCCGATGTAAACGGCGACAAGCGCATCGGTCTGGCGGAAGCGTGCTATACTTTACAAGAGCTGTCAGCCGGAGAAAACCAGCAGGAAGGGTTTCTGAGATCCCCGGCGTCCTATGAAACTGATCCGGTTTACAGCACATCGGACATGGAGGCGATGATCGATGGATTCTCGGAATTTACGCTGGACTTTTATCATGCCCTCCGAAACGCGCCGGCAAACCAGGGGAAGAACCTTTTCTTTTCCGCCTACAGCATTGAAAACGCCCTGGCCATGACCTGGGCGGGTGCGAGGGGGGAAACCGCGGCGCAGATGTCGGATACGCTCCGCTTGAATCTTCCCCAGGACCGGTTTCATCCGACCTTGAACGCCTTGAACATCGATCTCAACAGCCGGGACGACCAGCCGCCTCCCTCCGGGGACCCCTTTTCACTCAATGTCGTCAACGCCCTCTGGAGCCGGATCGGCTATCCGTTTCTGCCCTCCTACCTGGAGGTCATCGCCACGAATTACGATGCCGGAGTGCGCGTCCTGGATTTTGTAAACAATTGGGAAGGAAGCCGCGAGACCATCAACCAGTGGGTGGAAGATCAAACCAATGAAAAAATCAAAGACCTTCTGCCCCAGGGATCCATCACACCAGATACAGCCGTAGTTCTGACCAATGCGATTTATTTCAAGGGGTCCTGGTATAAGAAGTTTGAGGAAGAATCGACCGCCCCCGGCTCTTTTTACCGGCTCGACGGCACGACGGTGACGGCGGATATGATGCATAGCCGTCTGGATACGAAATATGCCCAGGGCGTTGGGTTTGATGCCGTCGAGCTGCCCTATGCCAGCCCCATGTTCGAGGAACATGAATATCCGCAAGAACTGTCCATGCTCCTGATCATTCCGGACGAGGGGGCGTTTGAAACCGTGGAAGGCCTGATGGACAAGGATCAGATCGATGCCGTGGTGTCCTCCCTCCATCATGAGACGGTGGATCTGACCCTACCCAAGTTTGAATTCGAATGTGAAGTCGGTTGTAAGACACTCCTGCGCGGCATGGGCATGTTGGATGCCTTTGAGCCGCTGGTGGCCGATTTCGGAAACATGGTGAATCCCGAGTTTTCCATGCCCTGGATCGATGAGGTTTACCACAAGGCGTTCGTAGCAGTGGATGAAACGGGAACGGAGGCGGCGGCTGCCACCGCCGTTGTCATGACCGACACCTCGGTTCCCGAAGTGGTCACCGTATCCGCCAACAAACCTTTTATCTTTTTAATCCGTGACCAGGTAACCGGTTCGATCCTGTTCATGGGACGGGTTCTTGACCCGACGCTGTAAATAGAATTGAAGAACAGACTTAACGAAACACAAGGCCGAAGGGATCAATTTTTTGGGGTTAAAACTGTAATCGCGGGATTTTCAATGATTCAGAGGGAATTCTTCAACCCATAAGATTTACGGCCGTGAACTCAACTGCGGACATTCTG
>JAWOBE010000149.1:0-11248 GCA_046498185.1 Desulfatiglandaceae bacterium
TTTCGCGGGTCGCTCGATCGGTCTGCGCCGATGCAACGATCGGCACAAGAGCGGCGATGGCGTTCCCGACAGCCCTGCCGATTGCACCCGATGAACTGTCCACGTGCGCCAGCGCGGGAGAAACTCTTTCCAAAAAAGAGACGGCCCCCTCCGCGGCAAGCACGTTATCCTTCCGCGCAACTTTCTTGATCTCGGAGACCGCCTCCTTAATCCGCTTGATGGCGGGTTGAGACCTCCATCCGAAGGCATGCTTTCGGAAGCGCGCCTTGAATTGCCATTTATATTTTTTTGCGTTCCCGGTCGTCATCTCGTATTACATCCTTTTCCACATGGCCAAAGATTTGAGGATATCCGAAAAACAGTCATCCATCAACAATTTGAAAAATCAAAATTTTACCGCCTTTTCGTGCGCCCTCCTACCCTGCGTGAATCATCCGTCTTGATTCAATCAAATCGCTTTTCTGAATCTTTGATAACGCCAGTCAAGGACGGTACGTTCCAGGGTGGGTTCGGTTAAGCAGGTCATCGTTTCCTCCTTGCCTGGACGCGTCTTTGATAGAGGCGTTCGGTGAATCCACCCTCTTTTTCAAAGATTTCGGCCTGCGCCGCAAGCTGGCGGTCCAAAAGGCTGCACGCCACGGCAATTAGAACTAAAGCGGCGTTGGCGGCGATTTCCGGATAAGTGGACATGGTAGACTTTGTGGACCCGGTGGACTGTCCACGATGTCCATGTTGTCCACTGTGTCCGTCGTGAATTTTCTTAACCCATTGCACCACCTCGCCTGCAGTAGCGCAACGCCGCTTGATGAGTGCTGCTCGGCGAGGGTCTTCGCGCTCCCACTGCGGCAGTCCCCGCTGCCGCAGAAAATCCTCATAATCCAGACGCAACTCTTCAAGACTGGCCCGAGCCACGTTGGTTAGTTTCAATTCGGTTTTTTTGGATGTTCCGGATGCTTTGCTGCCTTCCGCGATGTTTTGTACCCCCGAACGAGCCGCCTGCACCATCTGGTCCTTTGTCCGGCTGAACCTGTCAACATAGCGGTCACAAAACCGAACCGTCACATCGTAGGCAATCTGCGCAATTTGAAAACTTTTCAAGTTGCGATAGCCACCATGCTTCGGAAGCAGCCCTTCAGGTGGGCTGCTTCCCGCTCTGCGGCGAGCCTGTCTATATTGTCCACTCATAAGCTACACTCCCGGAGAACCTGAATGCGCGTCCGGCCATCCACGTAACCAACGCAATCCGATATTATCCAGCATCCAACCGTTGACTTATTGAAGTCCGGATATTTCTTTAGCACAGCCTGGGGGATTTCTTTAGGTGAGAAACGTATTCCCTATCTCCCTCTGGCGGTCTTTTTGGAAAAATCGCGTCAGTTGTAAAGAAATCTTTTACAACTGAATTTGAAATAAAACGCATATAGGTATTAACGTCTTTTCAGTACCTATTTATTGAGTATTTTACCTATTCCGCCATCTGGCATTGGGCCCACGCCCCAAGCACTCCAATTTACCCGCTTGTTTCCGCTCTCTCAGGATCTTTCGAATCAGGTCGATCCCGACATGTGGGCAACTTTCCTGAATGTCACGTATGGTAAAGTCATTTCTGAAATGTCCGATCGCATCCACTACCATTGACGTCTTGGTTCCTCTACCCCCGGTAAACAACCCAACTCGCCGTTCAAACTCTTTATAAGATCCAAGCAGCATGACCCCCAGGAAATATTCCCACCAGGGTAAAATGTGGTGCCGCCCCTCATGCCAACCCTGGGAGGAAGCGTAAAGACAGTCATAATATCCATCCTTGGTTTGTTCTACCATCTTTTCCAAACTGATGTAGCGGCCGAGTTCATAGTCCGCCTTGTAAAGCAAAAGCAGCGTCAGAAGTCTGGCCATGCGGCCGTTCCCGTCAAGAAAAGGATGGATGCACAAAAAATCGAGAACATAGGCGGGAATGAGAAGCAGCGGTTCTATCTCTCCGGCTCTCCAGAGCGAATCAAAATTGCGGTGAAGCGTTTCCATGGCCTCCGGAGTCCGGTGCGCGGGAACCGGGTGAAAACGGACAACCTTGCTGCCATCGGGTCTGCTTTCGGTAATCTCGTTGTCCACAGGTTTCCACTTGCCCCCCTCAGAAGGAAGGAATTGGTATAGATCCCGATGGAATTGCAACACAACGCTGGTGGTGAAGGGGATATCCGTATAATTTGCATGGATAGTATTCAGGACATCACGGTAACCGGCAATTTCCTGCTCGGAACGGTTCCGCGGAGTCGTTTTACCGGCAACCAGCTCTTTCATCCGATCCATGGGTGCGGTAATGCCTTCCAAGCGGTTGGAGGATTCCGTACTTTGGATGATTGCGGCCTGGCGGAGCGATTCCAATATCTGCGGTGATTGTTCCTTGTATAGATCCTGCTTGCCCTTGTATTCCGCAATACGACGAATAGTTTGCAGAATGTTCTGGGTAATCGGTTGGGCTTGAAGGTATTCAGGATTTAAGGATAAATATTGTTTAGTCATCGTTTCCATTGCTTTTCAACCGGTAGATTTTCAATTTCGGCAAAGCGGGCCGTGTTGACCAAGGTCTTTACATCGGCCATGAAGCTGCCCCTTTGGATTTGTTCAATCTGAACGTGTAAGAATTCTTTACAAGTTGCTTGTGGGTCCAGTTCACCCTCCTGGCAAACAGCCTTCAGATGAAGGGTGATGTTTTGCGGCGTGGTTTGATACAGCCCGGCCATGGCGGCCTGGGTCATCCAGACGGTCTCACCCTGTAAGCAAACTTCGAGGCGAGTCCGCCTATCCTCGGTCTGGTAGATGAGAATTTCTGATTGGGTTGGTTTTTGGAGATGATTGGCCATGGCACATCCTTTTCATTAGTCTCACCCACTAAGAATACGAAGTTTCACGAAGCATCACAAGGTCTTCATCCAAACCATGCCGCAGGATATCCAGACGAGTCGAGAGCGATCCCACATGCTCGGCTGAGATATGGGCCAATCGGAAGGGAAAGAGGCTCGGGCTGTCGAGAAGGTCTTTCATGGAAGCCGACCCGTTCATTCTTGCGCACAGATTCGCTTCCACCATCCAAGCAATGAGCCTGGGATTTTCAATCTGATACCCATTTCCTTGAGCGTAGACGCCTTTATCGCCCGTCTCTTTCAAAACGCCCCAGTCGATAAATGATCGAAGCACGCGCCGGGCGGCCCGTGATGCTGTTTCGCGTTCGCCATAATCCTCTTTGACCCTCCGCTGAACATGAGCTGCAGCGGCTGTTCCCTGAAGCCGCAACAGTCTGCCGGTGTGGGCGGCGACCGCACCCCAAAAGGGATAAGCCGCCAGTACCATACCCCAATGAACGGCAATTCGATCTTTAGGCGGAAGTCCCTGGAGTATCTCCAGTCCATCGTCCCGCAACTTTTCCAATTCACCAGGCACGGTGAGCCAGGTCTTTAACAGGATGGTGATGACCTTTTCCCTGTTCCCCCTAACGGACTTTCCACCGACAGAAACCCTGTCCTCCAACAGATCTTGGAGTGTATCGTTGATTGCGGCCTTGTCGTTCCCGGCCATTATCAAATTGGCTGTCTGTTCGAACCATTCGAGTCTGATGCGTTGGCTGAAGCCGACCTGACGGCGCAGCACGGGATCGGGATAGATTCGAGCGCGCTCTCCGCGCAGATCGGCCACGGCTCCTTCGGTGGGTCGGCCACAACCTGATGCCTCGATATTGCCGTGATCCGAAGACATATAGACACGAAATCCATTCTCCATAAGTAAATCAAACAGCTGAATCAAGAACGGCCCTGCGGCCCACTGGCCAACCTGGTTGTGCATACCAGCAGCCCCAAGCTCCATGCCATGCATGATCTTGTCCACTTTGTCAACAACCAGGCCCACCACCCGCGTCTTGGGCCGAGCAACAATCTCTTCAGCGATATTCGACATGATGGAGACGGAAGCCAGGCTTATTTGATCTCGGAGTCCAAAGTCCCCAGCAAACTGGCCTTGTCATGTCACTTTACAGATGGCCCGCGTGAGCTCCCGTGCTTTTTGCCAAGCAATCAAGTCTTCAAACCGCTGAATCTTTCAACTCATCACTCAAACCTTGCCTTCACTCAGTCCTCATTACTGATCAGTCCTGAATATCGTCTGGGTTTCGATAACCTGACAATCGCTGTTATAAGAGGTGCTGTATTGCCAGGGGTGTGTCATCTCTGAATAAGGCCTCACTACAGATGCGGTTTTGTTTGGATCAGTGAACTGATTAGTCAAAATCGCTTCTGCGTTCCGAATATTTCTTTTTATATCGCACAGGGCGTGACAGCTTCACTACCTTGTTTTCATTCACAGCCTTCTTCAGCCAGGCATTGATCTGAGTTTTATTCACATCCAAGGTTTGGGCAAGAGCCTCGACGGTAGTTGGGCTATCCAGTTTATTCAAAATGACAGGCAAAACGGCCTGATATATCGATGCCGGGCATTCCTGTATTTTGCTTTCACACTCAACTGCATATGCATCTTCTTGGATAGGCTCATTCACCGCTTGTTGCTCTTTAATGGATGGGGCTTCTCGAGTTGCCCGAAAATCAAAGAGAGTTGGATTCTTTTTATTTCGCTTTTCCAAGGTTTTGGCTGCCAAGTCGAATAGCTGTTGCCTGAAGCCGATCCGGTCGATGGACTCTGGCCATGGGATTGCACCCAGATTCAGTAATTTATTGTTTCCCAGTGGCGTATTCTTTCCAACTCGGACAAAAACAGGTCGTGAAATTTCCCGTTTAAGTTCCTCTTCAGCACCGGCCCATGTGCCGCCTTTCTTGTACTCTGCACTAACGACCAGCCCATAGTCGGCCATGGCATAAATAAGCTTGTTTCTCCCCATAGCGGTCCCCACCGTAAAACGTGCATTGGGATGGTATGGCGAAAGCAACAAGAGACGCCCATCGGCAATTGCCTGACGAGCACTGCGTTCTACGCTTTTCTTCAAAAGGTTTTCGGCTAGAATGCCTATGGTAACGCCACAGGCTTCAAGTGCTGCGTTCATGGAAATTTGATCAACACCCCGAGCACCTCCTGAAACAACCGGAAGGTGATTATAAGCGCAGAGTTCAGCGACTTGACGGGTGAAGGTTTCACCTGCCTGATCCACATTACGAGAGCCCACGATACCAAGTCCGCCGCCGCTCAGTAGGGATCGATTCCCCACGCCGAACAATAACGGAGGGGCCTTGTCTTTGAGATGTTTTTTGTAACGGGCTGGATAGTCGGCATCACTTCGGCTGATAATCCAGATGCCATTGCGCTGCCATTCTTCTATAGCAAATCCGAGCTGGACGCCTCTACCGAGAAGTGACTCAAAACGTTTTTTGTCAATGCCCGACCCTATGGAGGCTTCGGTAATATTTTCTTTTTTCAGCAGGTCACCGGGGCGCATTTTCATCTCGATAAGCCAGCGCACAAGCGATGAATATTCTGCCAATGACAGCGGCTTCTCGGAACGGTCTTTCCCGAAAACACCGCAGAGTAGGATTATCGCTTTTGTATCTTCTGTTAAGAAGTCGTTCATCATCAATCCATCCTTGGCGAGTTTAAGGCTAATGCCATTGGATATACGGCGGAACAACCCGCTTGACGCAATAAGGCTGATGCCACGGTGAGAGTCCACCCGGAATCAATCATGTCATCGATTAACAAGCATTCTCCGTCCAGACACTGATCGGTAATCGTAAAAACACCATCAAGATTTCTGACCTGCTGGTAGCTGTTCTCCATCTCTTTTTGCTGCCTGTTGGCACGAGCCTTTTCAATACATGGGACAAAGGGTAATCCGAGAGCACTTGCCACCCTTGCGGCAAAGTCGGGGACCAGCTCGGGATGATTCAGCGAAGGAATACTGGTAACCCATTGGGGAGCCGGATCGGGAGACCATGACTGCAACATTTCTACACAGGCATCCACAAGATCATCTGAAAATTTATTCGTCTGGCATTTTCCGTGTGCAACAAGCTGCCCCCAACCGGCATCACGCCACAGACTTAACGCGCGACCTTCTTGAGCCTGAAGTGCTTCGGGAATCTTGAACGCACCGAGGGGAGAGCTCCGGAACATGTCTTTGGCAGGCCATTGCTTCCTAGGTAAGAGCGGTTGATAGCTTCTACGCAAAAACAGTCCAGCCCGGTTGGCCAGATCGTCGTCATAGGTTTCATCTAACAGCAAATCAGGGTTGCAGCTTCTGCATTGCCCACAAGCCGTTGGTGAAGGGTCATCCAAAGCAGCCTGTAAAAAAGCCATCAAACAGTCAGGGTGTTCCATGTAGTCCCTCATCTGCTGTTGTTCTGCCCGCCTTATATCGGTGATCGCATTTACATATGCCTGATCTACCTGATAAGAAGCTGCGGTTGCAGTGACCTGCCACTTAGTCCCGATCTTTGTAATCGGTGATGGTGATTCAACAATCAGAAATTTTAACGTTTTATCGATCTGGTTTTTCCGCAGATTCAAAACACGTTGCATTTCTGGAACTGAAAGCCCGTTGTTGGATTCATCCAGAGCATTCAGAATTTCTGTAATATGCTGTTGGGGCGGAAAAGCATTCCGTATAAAGAAGTCGGCAATATGATCATCCTCTTCACCACATAGCAAGATTCCATAAGCTTCATCGACAGCACGACCGGCCCTGCCAACCTGCTGGTAATAATGCACGACAGATGCTGGACGTTGAAAATGAATAACGAATCCAATGTCAGGCTTATCAAAGCCCATACCTAGAGCCACCGTGGCAACCAGAACTTTGATTTCGTTATTCAGGAGTTGCTGTTCTAGTTGTTCTCTGACTGAACTACCATATTCCCGAGCTGAAATGCCAGCATGATAAGCCTTGGCATCAATGCTATTAATCCGAAGCCATTCAGTTACGCGTTCAGCATCGCGCTGGGTGAGCGTGTAAACGATTCCCCTTCCGGGGAGTGTTGGGATGATTTGCGCCAGCCAGGCCATTCTGGCTGCCGGACTGGGCATATTGATATTTTGGAGCTTCAGACTTTTACGGACCAATGATCCTCTTTGCAGAATTATATTCTGGCCAAGCTGCGATTTAACATCGTTTACAACCCGGTCATTTGCTGTAGCTGTAGTTGCCAAAACCGGCACGTTAGACGGGATGGCCTGTAGAACACGCACAATGCGACGATAATCTGGTCTAAAATCATGTCCCCAGTCAGAAATACAATGGGCTTCATCGATAACAAACAACCCGATATTGTTGGCCATATTCGCCAGAATATTCTGACGGAAATCGTCATTTGCCAATCGCTCCGGTGAGATTAGCAGTACATCCACCTGATTCGAAGCCAACTCATTCTGGATCTGTTCCCATTCCTCATTGTTGGTACTGTTAATGGAGCGGCCTGTTACGCCAATTCGTTGCGCAGCTTCGAGCTGGTTTCGCATTAACGACAGCAAGGGAGAGATCAACAGCGTCGGGCCAGCGCCTTGTTGGCGCAATAGCTTTGTGGCGAGGAAATAGACCATGCTTTTTCCCCAACCAGTGCGCTGTACGACCAAAACACGACGTCGATTGAGTAACTGCTCGATGCTTTCCCACTGACCATCGCGGAAAGAAGCTTGCGTGTCCTTAAGTGCGGTCCTCAGATAAGCCAATGCTCTTTGTTTAATTGTCATGACTCGTCCCCCGTTCTTGTGAGCGCCTGATCGTACCACATGAGGAGCTTGGGGTCCTCCTGGAGGATATTTTCGGGAATCTTGCGGGCCACGGCGATGATCGTGGCGTAGTCGCGCTCCTGCCATGCCTTCTTGAATCCGGCACGTACAGCCTCCAGGCGAAACACCTTCAGTCGTTTCTGTTTGGATTCACGGCCTGCCTGCCGCGTCAACTCCCGGGCTTTCTGCCATGCTTCAATGTCTTCGAATTTCTGTATCGTCGTCATTCACTTCCTCCAACCAGAAACCACGGACCAGAAACAAGGAACCCAAACTTGGTCACTCATCATCTTCCTTTATCGCATTCAGCATCTGACGACCGTTGTTTGTCAGGCGGTATTTCTGTTGGCTGCTGCACGGCTTGTCGGGAATCGTCATTTCAATCAAGCCCATTTCAATCAATGGATTCAAGACTTGATGCCTGAACTTGGTGCGGTCGGATCGGCCGCTTATGGCTATAAGATCCAGCAAAGAGCTATTTTCATTACACTTATTTAGGATTTCAACTTGGTGCCGACTTAGTGCCGACTTGGTGCCGGCTTGGTCCTTCTTAGTGCCCTTGTCATTTTCTGCAACGGCATTTTCAGGAGTGCGATATCCCTTCTTTTTTCCGTTTTGAAGGTACCGGTTTCGAATCTGATCCGCCAACGTGTACAGGCGACCGGGTTCCAAGGGTTTTAAAAGGACAGCGACCGCGAGGCTTTCCAGTTCCTTTTTTGCCTTTCCGGCAGTCAAGCCTGTAATTCCCTTGGCATCGGTCAACGATACCTGACCTTCGTGACAGGCGTAGGCGAGAATAGTCGCCTGGTTTTCGTTCAGGGAAACGCCAATCTCCTTCTGGAAGCGCTGCTGGTCCTCCGACAAGAGCTTTTCCTTCAGAAGCGTCAGTTCAAAGGCTTTTTCATCACGATGGTTGACAATTTGTGGGGGGATATTCCCAAGTTGCCGCCAGTTTGTGAATATGGCCCTGATTCCTGTACCCGCCTGGTCGCTCAACCCGATTCGCTGAAACGCGGAGACCAGATTCGGATTCCGCATCTCCTTGACGCCTGGCTCCAGTAATTGGTCAACCGATTGGAAGGCATTGCCTGGGTTCCAGAACCGGGTTCGGTCTCTAAAAATTTGAATCTGGGCATGCCGCCCAGTCTCTCCGTAATCCTGGTGGATCAGAAGATTGATCGCGGCCTCTCGAAAACTCTTGTAATCGGGGGGTGCGTCATGGCGGCGAAGGGTGGCGGAATCGATTTCGAACGGTCGATCAGCATGTTTCATGTAGCGTTCGACGATGGCAAGCCACGCCTGAACGATATTATCCTCGACCAGAATTCTGTCCGCCCAACGATGATCCGGGGTCCAGTCCTCGAACCCCTCGTGGATAATCTGGAAATCGACAACCGGCCTGGAAAGCATCCTTCTGACGTGCCGCGATTTTCCAAACAGCAGAAGTGCAGCGCGCGTAATGGATGGTTTGTCTCTGACTTCAACGACGAAATTCCACTCCCTCAGGAATTCCCGATCGTCCAGCATTTCGTGCCGGCCGGGATGCTTTTCGTTGAACATCCGTCTATACCAGGAGAGTGCTCTTTCATCGCAGAAGGATTCCGGATCCAGGCCCTCGACAACCTGCGCGTCGTAGGGCACTTCCGCTGCATCGCGCAAAAATCGTTCGAGCTCCTTTTGAGTGCAACGCTCGTCGCCTCCTCCCCTGCGAATATACGATTCCCGGGGGTCGCCCTTCAGGTAGGCGGGCTTTTCCTTCCGGCCCAGTTCCGGGATATAGAATGCCAGCACCACTTTGTCGTCGATTTTATGGATGCTTCCTCGGGTGTCGATGGACCGATTCACCTTGTCGCCGGTCCGAAGACAGCTTAAGAAGTCGTTTTGGACCTTGTCGACCTCCTCCACGCCGGAAACGACAAATTCCCCCTTTGCCTCCTTGACCCCGAATATCAACCATCCTCCGGCAGTGTTGGCAAAGGCGGATACGGTTTTGTAAGCATCTTCCGGAACCCCTTTCCGGGCCCGCTTGAATTCTATGTCGTCCCATTCATAGCCTTTGAGACGCTCTATCAACTCATCTTTTGTCATCTTTTTACTCCAAGACGATGCGTACCTTGCCGGGCTCCTTGCCCCTGGTGAACCCGTCCAGGTATTTCTCGAATCGTTTCTTCATCTCAGCCGGTGTTGAGGGTGAACCGCCGGAGAGCAGCGCCGCCCTGTGACCAAAAAATTGCCCATCGGATAAAGTCTTTACTCCGGGTGCACCGGAACGATCTCGCACATCGTGAAGCGCGGTCGTCTTTCCCGCACCTGCCGGTGCAACTACCAGAACGAGTCGATAATAAAGCTCATCTGCCTGCCTGGCTTTTTCCCATATTTGATCGGCAAGCAAATCCAAAATTATCCTTCTCCCTATTTTAAATTGCTGGAAGGTTTCACGCGAGGACCCTTTTGATATTTGTTTTACTGCAGCGAAAAAGGATTATATTCCTCGTCGCTATAAAATGCAATAAAATATAGCTCATCGAGAACCGATTTATCCACCAAATCACACGAAGCTTCACGAAATCATTGATGCCTCTTTACGCATCTTGTTCAGAAATCCGCGAATGATTCCTCAGTCTTTTGTTCTCAAATTTCTGTGGCAAATTTAAACTTGAACTTTAAATCCGCCGATGATATTTTCCTTTCATGCAGCCAAGGATACTTGAACATACGATTCAGAGGGCGATGAAGACGTTTCCCGCCGTGCTGATCACGGGGCCGAGGCAATCAGGGAAGACGACATTGCTCACTGAACGTTTTTCCGCGACGCATCGATTCCTCTCTCTGGAAAACCCGGACGTGCGGGCGCGCGCCATAGAAGACCCCGTGGCTTTTTTTCGAGAAAACCCGCCGCCTGTAATTCTGGATGAAATTCAGTACGTGCCTGAGTTGCTGCACTATATAAAGACGTTGATCGACGAAGACCGCCGGGCGGGTCGATGGCTGCTTTCGGGGTCCCAGAACTTCATCCTGATGCAGGGTGTCAGCCAGTCGCTTTCAGGCAGGGTTGCAGTATTGACCCTGCTTCCGTTTTCAATAGGCGAAAGCCTGGGGCTCGGGGATCGCTATTTGAGCATCGATCAAATTCTAAGCGGATTGTTTTCAAAGGACAGCGTTTCAAAAAATCATCTTCCCCAAAAAGCCGGGATATCTCTCGATGACTGGCTGCTTCGTGGCAGCTTTCCAGAAATCAGGAACAACCCGGCGGTCGACCGCCAGCTCTGGTGTTCGAGCTACATTCAAACCTATCTGGAGCGTGATGTCCGCCAGATTGTCAACGTGGGAGACTTGAACAGTTTTGAGCGTTTTCTACGTGTATGCGCTGCCCGCACCGGCCGAATTCTCAATATGTCCGAAATTTCCAGGGATATCGGCGTCACTGTCCCTACGGTCAAAAAATGGATAAGCATTCTCGAAGCGAGCTACCAGATATACCTTCTCCCCCCTCATTTCCAAAATTTCGGTAAACGGATGATCAAAAGCC
>JAWOBE010000148.1:0-5692 GCA_046498185.1 Desulfatiglandaceae bacterium
GGGACGACTCCTCATCGGTTGCCAGGGTTGTGCAGCCGGTGAGTTGGTTTATTTTGACAGCAAGGACAATGGCCACGGCAGTAAAACACAAAGAGGGTGTTGTTCACCGAACCTTCAAAGGCATTCTCGATTGGAACAACGCCCTGTCTGCATTCGTCGTTTTCGACCCATTCGAAAACCTCTTCGATCGAACCTGAAGGCCGGTAGGACGCACATTGCCCGAAATGGGTTAAAGCGGCCTGGTTGGAGTTGGAACTTTCCGGGCCGAGATAGCACACTGTGAGTGGAGCCTGTATCGACCTGGCGGGGGACAGAATCTCTTTGAAAATCGCCCTTACTGCTTGGGAGGGCAGGTGCTTTCCATTCGGCTCGATGATACGCCGAAGCATTTTTTCTTCTTCTCCGTGGTCGAAGAGATGACAGGCTGTCTCCGGCGCCGCCTCGACAAGGGCCGCGGTTATTTCCTGCCTTTTGCCGAGAAGCTCGATCAGGTCTTTGTCAAGCTTCTCAATTTGTTTCCTGCATTCGTTGAATTTTCGTTTTTCTCCATTCGTCAACTTTTTGCTCATATAATCCTCCCGTCATAAAAAAAGGCCGTGGGTTTTGTTTCCTCCCACGGCCTTTGAAATACACATCTGAGTCAGCACATGGGCGGACCACTCCCAAAGCTAAAAAAGAAGAAAAATTTCCGCCTTGCCGTGCTGAGAAGCATGCCGAACTCCCTAAAAAGAATATTAAAATACAATAATTGTTGATCGACGATCATTTGTCAAGCAGTTTTAACGATGAACATGGATTTGCAATGGCTGTTTCCAGCCTTTCCGCCGGCAGCTCCATGTAGAAGCGGTAAAATGCAGCCAAAACCAGGGCATGGGTTATGTATCCCTTCAGTATTAAGGAGGGTATATCTTCAAGCGGGCGGAGTACAACTTCTATATCTTCCTTTTCGTCGAGGCGCTGTTCGCCCACGCGTATTGCATTCAATGCCAGGTACGTGTAGCAGACCGTGTCCTGGATTGCAGGATTGGGGTGCACGGCTCCGAGCAGAGAGACCGAGGAGGAGGTGTACCCGGTTTCTTCCTCGAGCTCTCTGAGCGCCCCCGATTCCGGGCTGTCCTCCTTTTCTACGATTCCTCCAGGGATTTCGAGTGTCACCTCTCCAGTGCCGTGGCGATACTGCCGAACCATCACCACACGGCGGTCGGCCGTGACAGGAATGATGTTCACCCATGGGGGTGTTTCCAGCACGAAAAAATCATGTGCATCACCGGTTCTCGGCGACACCGCACGATCCGTGCGTATCGTCACGATGCCGTGTGAATTATCCCGGCTTTGAAAAAGGGACTTCCATTTTTCAGGATGCATCAGGCAGTATATCCATTTCCTTTTCTCGAAGTTATCTTTCCCTTGGATACAATCCTATTGAGTCAAATTATTTCGAAGTCTGCCTGTCAATAAATACATACGGACTGTCTCGGTGGCCTTGTATCTCATCTCGTAGAAGGCACGTTCAGAGTAAAAAGCAGCATGAGGATTGATAATGAGGCGTCCGCGCAACCAGTCCTCGTCATCCCGCCAGGCACGCATGAGGCTGTGGTCCCTGGGTGGCTCGTCCGGAAGCACATCCAGCGCAATCGAAGCCAATTGCCCGCTTTTGAGGGCATCTTCTATGCAGTCGAGGTCTTTCAGGATTTTTCCCCGCGCTGTATTTACCAGCGATGCCCCTGGTTTCATGAGACGAAGAAACTGCTCGTCAACCATCGCACCGGTTTCGTCGGTGAGAGGGCAGTGCAGCGTAATTATATCGGCTTCGGCCAGAAGTTCTTCCAGCATATTGACCCGTCTGTAGCCGACGGCTTTTTCGTGACCGGAGACCTGGTAGGGGTCATAACCGATTATTTTGAAACCAAATGGTTTCATGCGGTTGATCACCGCGGTGCCGATTCGCCCGACGCCGATGAGGCCCAAGGTCCGTTCAGATGTTCGTTCCAGCGGTTTCTGGGTATGTTCCTGCCACCCTTGGGCGTAGAATCTGCTGGCCCTGTCATAAGAAAGGATTTTACGTTGGAGGGCCATGATCATGGCCGAGGCCGTATCCGCGACTTCCTCGGTTCCGTAATCGGGTGTGTTGCAAGCAGGGATCCCACGTGCCTTGAGAGCCTCCAAATCGAGTACGTCGTATCCAACACCATATCGAACAGCTATCCGGCAACGGTCAAGGAGTTCTACGGCCTGCCGGTCGATTTTTCGGTGCCATACCAGCAGCGCTTCTACTTTTTTCCACTCGGCTGCAGCCTCTTCGCCTTCCCGCCAGTCTGGAAGAAACACGAATTCCGCCTCGGGAAAAGCCTTGCGTTCTATGTCGCCTGGAGGAGGGACCCTGTCGGTTATTCCTACAAGCCAGCCTGCCGCGGCTTTGGATCCATTTTTCATCTAAAATTCCTTTCCATATTTAATGTCCATAAAGAAAGTTCTAAATTATGCTGGCTGTGCAATATCAATCTTCCCACAGCGATCCTTCAGGCAATGGAACACCAAGAAAATTGTGAAAAATAAAATAAAACAGAATAACAACTATAAAACTTAATGCCAAAGACTGTAATATATTTTTTGTACTAAATTTATCCTCACTCAGATAAGAGTTAAAAATAGCATAGAAAATAAAACTTGAAGAAAGAAAACCTATAAAAGGCATTATAAATAAATAAACCATAAGAATAACAACACCGACAAGCACATTGTTACGTTCAAGGGCAGATTCGAAAAAATGCAGCTTCTCGGGACGGACAAAGCCTTTTACAAGCATTGCTGCTGCGAGGAAAAAAATCGCAACTAAAACATAATCCAGGAACACTCCGCCCAGCTTGCTGAGCCCTCTTGTATTCAATAAAACGACTGCCCCGAAAACAGCGGAGAAGAAGCCAATAATCAGATCGGCATTAAACATCGTTGACCTCCGTTTCACAGGCGCATGCATTCTTTCTTTTTGCACGCCAGGAGGCGAACAGGGGCCAGAGCGCGGACATCAGGCACAGTGCAATCAGCACCCCGGAAATGGGTCTCAGCACCATATAGGAAAGGACGCTTCCTGCGGCTCCGCCGGCGAGCATGGATTGAACGAGCCCTTCCTCGACGAATGGACCGAGAATAAGCCCCAGGACTATGGGAGCGGGATGGAACTTCAGTTTGCTGCTTGCGTATCCGATTATGCCGAATATGAACATTATCCAGACATCCACCATATTGTTCCTGATCGAATAGCTTCCGAGAACCGTCATGAAAACAATCGCCGGAGCCAGAAAGCGCGCAGGGATATTAATGATCCGCGCAAAGATAAACGAACCCAGGGAGCCTATGATCGTAACCAGAAACGCCGCGACGAGCAGACCCATTATGAACGCGTAGGTAATGGACGCATGGACGGTGAAAAGCTCAACACCGGGCCGCATCCCGTGAAGCATCAACGCACCCAGGATAACCGCGGCAGGGGGGGAACCTGGAATTCCCAAGGTGAGAAGCGGAACAAGCGAACCCGGAGCCATGGCGCTGTTGGCGGCCTCTGAGGCCGCCACTCCTTTGATCGTCCCCTTCCCGAATTCCTCGGGATGGCTGTCCCACCGGCAGGCTTCATTGTAAGAGACCATACTCGCGATGTTTCCACCCGCCCCGGGCGCAAAGCCGATCACGGTTCCTATCACCGCCGATCGGATCATCAGGACCGGCCGTTTGAAAAGCGCTGTTGCGACCTCGATCAGCACCCGGAGCTTAGGCTTCACCTTGTGAGAGGTATAGGACTCCCGGCGCTTCCCGATCACGCTTATCAGGATTTCCGGAAGGCAGAAAAAGCCTATCAAGGCTACGATAAGCTCTATGCCGGCCTGCAGCTCGGTGTAGCCGAATGTCAGCCGCACATCGCCTCCCAGCGGGGCCATGCCCACCGTGCTCAAAACCAGGCCGATCGCACCGCCCAAAAGTCCCTTGGCGATAAATCCGGATGAAAGGGTGGCTATTATCGTCAACCCGAAAATACCGAGCCAGAAGTATTCGGGCGGCCCGAACTTGAGAGATGCTTCCGCGAGCGGTGGGGCGGCCGTGGACAGCACAAGGTTGGCAACCAGCGAGCCGAAAGAAGAGGCGACCGCCGCGGCCACAAGTGCGTGCTGAGCCATTCCTTTTTGAGCGAGGGGGAACCCGTCGAAGGTGGTGGCTATGGCGGCGGGTGTGCCGGGGGTGTTGATAAGTATAGCGGGAATTGCATCCCCGTACATCGCGCCGACATAAATGCCGGCGAGCATGATCAGGCCGCTTGCCGGCGACATCGTGAATGTGAAAGGTACAAGCAAGGCCAGCCCCATCGTCGCGGTGAGCCCCGGCAGTGCCCCGAACACGATGCCCATGAAAACACCGAAAAACAGCCATATGAAATTTGAAAGGTCAAATACATGAATCAAACCACCGAGTGCGGCATCAAACATGAATTCCCCCTTAAAATCGAAGAAGCGGGGAGCCGCATAAGCGATCTCCCCGAATTCTACGAGCTTTATTGTTTATGTTTATTTCTTGAATTCCTTGACCACCGGCGCCCATTCCTGGACTTTTTCCTGAATATAGGCTTTGCTTTCCGCGGCACCCATCGCCACCGGCTGGAACCCTTCCTTTAGCATCTGGGCCTTGATTTTCGGATCGTTCGCGATATCCAGGAAAGCCTTTTCGAGCACCGCGATGATATCCGCAGGTGTTCCCGGAGGTGCGCCCGCGCCGCGGTCTATGGATGCATAGAGGTTGAAACCCTGGCTTTCGAAAGTCGGGACGTCTGGCATCGCGTCGAAAGGCTTCTTCGTTCCGAAAGCGAGAACCCTTATCCTGTCTTTATGCTGAACCAGGTCGTTCGAATTTGCCCAGAGGGCTTTTACATGTCCGCCCAGAAACGCTGCGACACTGGGGGCCGCCCCTTTGTAGGGGATGTAGGTCATTTCGATGCCCGCCATTTTCTGTAGTTGCAGGTGGGCGACATGATGACCAGACCATGTCCCGGAACCTCCGCAGGTAACGGCTCCCGGGTTGCTTTTTGCGAATTCAACCAGGTCGTTGATTGTTTTGTACGGTGAATCCTTGAGAACGGCCAGGCCGATGGGAGTGGCCTGGAAGAGGGCGATCGGTTCTAATTCTTCGGTCTTATACCCGGCGTCTCCCCGGGCCAGAGGTTGGAGCACGATATGGGGTATATTAATTCCTGAAATGAAATAACCGTTCGGTTTTTGTTTGACCAGATAGGACCAGCCCACCGATCCGCCGCCGCCCGGCTTGTACTGGATCATGACCTTCTGCCCGAGTGCTTTTTCCAGGATGGGCTGCTGCCGTCGAGCCTCCAGATCGGACTGCCCACCCGGATTAAAAGGAATCTGGTAGGTGATCGGTTCTTTCGGGTAGTCGGCGGCAAGTGCGGGAGACCCGCACACCGCGATGATCGCTGCCGCAAGTGTAAGAATAAGCATACGTTTCATCGTTTCTTTACCTCCATGCCTGTATGGCCCGCCCGTGGGGCGGAAGACGGGCTTTTTGAAGATCACGCACCTATCCCGGCCGTTTTGCCCCGGGCCGGGAATAGGTGCCGTTAAACATTATTATGCACTTTCGTAGAGTTTCGTCAGTACGAATTCTTCGTGACCCAGAACCTCCTGTGCCGTAAGCC
>JAWOBE010000180.1:0-6034 GCA_046498185.1 Desulfatiglandaceae bacterium
CTTGCGCTTCAGATTTGCTCAGGGATTGAAATAAACACCTTCGTTGACGTGGATGCGGACGTGAACGGCAACAACCGCATCGGAATGGTGGAAGCCAGCTATATTCTTCAAAAAATATCGGCGGATGCCGGGGAGCCCCTGTGAATCCGTTAAAAGCCTGTAGTCCTGTGTAACGTGTTGTTGTCCAGAAAAGGAACCGATGAGATGCCCCGGTCAACCATCGAGTATGGCTGACCGGGGGCACCATCCTTTGCCAAATTATTCTTGACAACCAAAAATGTTGATTTCATAATTTTTTTGTAAAAAGCTACAACGTTCTAACCTCCAGTTCCTCTTGCTACCATAGAAAAAAATTTTGTCTTGCACTGTCAGCACGAGGTCCTTGTCGCAATTTCGTTGTGCGGGAAAGGAGTCGGTCATGGCTTTCATGGTCAAGGTATCATGTTTCAACCTGGCTCTCGTGTGGGCGCTCATTATGGCGCCCGCGACCTGTTGCGGTGCAGATACCACACCCCCGCCTTCACCGGTCAAGCTCATTTTCATTCACCATTCCACGGGCGGCAACTGGCTCGCCGATTCCAACCCTGACGGCCCATACGGAGGTCTGGGCACCACACTCAGGGATAACAACTACTACGTCAGTGCGACCAATTATGGCTGGGGGCCACTGGGCATTGGAGACCGAACCGATATCCCGAACTGGCCGGAATGGTTTACCGGAGAAAACAGCAGCACTATCCTGAGTGCCCTGTATGACGAAACAGGCCAAAACATTCAGGATTATGGTTCATGGAGCCGTCTTTCAACGGATCTCGGCGGTGAAAATGAGATCATCCTGTTCAAATCCTGCTTCCCTAATTCCGATCTTTTTGGATATCCGGATGATCCCCCATATGCTTCACCCAATGACTATGAATTCAGCGTCAGGAATGCCAAAGCAGTCTATATTCATTTGCTTGATTATTTTAAAACACGTCAGGACAAATTATTCGTAGTCATAACTGCGCCTCCGCAGCTGGAAAACGAATATCCTCCGGACTACCTGGAGCCTCATGAACGAGCAGCCAATGCCCGCGCCTTCAACAACTGGCTTGTGAATGACTGGCTGTCCGCCTATGCCCACAATAATGTGGCCGTGTTTGATTACTTCAATGTCCTGACCCACGAGGAAAATCACCATCGTTTTACTGGTGGAGAAATCGAACATTATACGAGCCCGCTATCCGGCGATTTTGCCTTTTATCCTTCCTACGACAGCCATCCGAACACCGCCGGCCACCAGAAGGCCACGGCGGAATTCGTGCCGCTGCTGAACGTATTTTACAATGCCTGGAAAAATTCATTACCCCCGGTTTCAAAACCCACAGTGACAACCGGTGTTGCTGAAGCCGTGGGTCTTGACCGGGCGACGTTAACGGGCACGCTCAACCCGAATGGAGCCTTGACGACATACCACTTCGAGTATGGAGAAACAGCAGCCTACGGCACAAACACCTCGCCCGCCGACGTCGGCGCGACAGGCGGCGTCGCTGTCGACGCAGCCATTTCCGGCCTCAGCCCCGAAACTCTTTACCATTACCGCCTTGTCGCCGGAAACGTTCAGGGAATGACCCTTGGGGAGGACATGACCTTCACCACGTTGGGGCTTCCTGTCGTCTTCGGCAATATCGACGGCAGCGCGGATGGTAAGGTGGGTCTGTCGGATGCGGTTTTGGCCTTGAAAATTTGCGCCGGCCTGGCACCTTCCGATGTGGTTTCAGCCGCAGAGATCGATGGAGACGGCAGGATTGGCCTGCCTGAGGCGATTTACGCAATACAGAAGACGGCCGGTCTACTCGACAAAACCACACGGGTTCAGCCGTCGGACCTACAGTATCTTGGTGCATTCCGGCTACCCGACGCGGCGGAGCGGCCACAGACTTTTGCCTACGGCGGAAATTCAATGACCTACAACCCTTCCGGCGATCCGTTGAACAGCGATCCATACCCGGGATCACTGTTTTTGATGGGCCATGACCGCCAGCCCTACGGAGATTTACCGGACGGCAACCAGGTGGCCGAAATCACCATTCCCGTTCCGGTTATATCAGGCGACGTGAATGATCTGAATCAAGCGGAATTCATCCAGCAATTCCATGACGTGACACACGGATACTTTACCAATGCCGAAGAGATTATCCGGACGGGAATGCAATACCTCGATGTTGCTGCAACCGGGCCGAAGATCCATCTGGTATGGGGCTGTCATTTTGAACCGGAAACGTACACAGGAACCCATGCATGGTTTAATCCCGACCTGTCATCGCCCGCCTTCCAGGGCCCCTGGCTCATCGGAAATCAGTCCTTCTACCATGTAACCGGATATCTGTTTGAAATACCGACGTCATGGGCGGATCAGCATGTAAACGGAAAATATCTTGGAACAGGACGATTTCGTGACGGCGGATGGTCCGGCATGGGGCCGGCCCTGTTTGCCTTCCGGCCCTGGGTGGACGGCAGCGGTACTGCCCCGCCACCAGGAGCCGACCTCGAAGCGACAACCCTGCTACGCTACCAGGATACACAGTCCACCAGCAACATAGAAAATTGCATGGATGGCTATCAGCATCCCGATGAATGGGAAGGCGTTGCGTGGATCACGTCCTCCACCGGCAAAACAGCGGTTTTGGTGGCGGGCACCAAGGCGACAGGCGCAAAATACTGGTACGGATGGAGCAACCTTGCCAGTCCGGAGGATCCTTGCATCGAGGAAGCGATTCAGGACCAGTTCACCGCCTGCCGGCTGGCCGACGGTACGCCCTGCCCGCCGGAGGATTTGCATGAATGTTCGGAGCACACCGATTACCGCGGATGGTGGAGCAGCCGCTTCGATGCACAGTTTATCCTGTATGATCCAGACGACCTGGCAAAAGTTGTGGCAGGCGAAATGAATGCCTGGGATCCTCAGCCCTATGCCGTGATGGACATAGACGAACACCTTTTTCTCAATCCCGCCGGTGTCGAGCCGGAAATGCTGGGAAGCGGAGATCAACGCAGGATGAGAATCGGCCCGGTAACATACGACAGAGGCAATGACCTCTTGTATGTCGTCGAATTGTTCACAGACGGCGCCAAACCGGTGGTTCATGTCTGGAAAATATTATAAGGTTCCTCCCAATTCTACAAATTTGTAACTTCCTTACCGATTTCGGCCCGGAGCCGTTTTCGGTAAAATCAAGCCTCTCGTCGGTGAACCTTCGCACGCGCGGGTAGCAGCGGATAAAACATTATTTACGGATTTTTCGTGGCAGGCTTTGCGGTTTCATGCTAATCTACTTCCCTGACATTCAATGCATTTTTTGTTCACCATCGGGTAAAAAATGATGTTTTCGCAAGCCACCGACCATCGAATCGCGAGCGTTCAGAAGGTCCTACAGGAATGCTTCTGGGGTGACTACAGGATCTCGGAAAAGGACATCCTGGAAAAACTGGAAAGCGGAGATCCCGGCTTTGCACGTTTTCTTTTCTCCAAGATTATCGAAAACAGCAGACATCCCAGCCGTCACCTGCAGGTGCTTTTTCCGCCCGATTTGCTGCGTGGGTTGATAGAAAGATATCTTAAAAGTGCAGGAGGCAGGAAGCGAATTCGCCTGGTCGCAGCCAACATCACCGGCAATTACGACCTGGTTCCGGAGTATCGATGGAAGAGATAGACTATCGTTCACTGTATGCTTTGCAGGATCGTGTTATAAAAGCGGTTTTCCTTATTGAATCAAGCTTTTATTTGACCGGAGGCACTTGCCTCCATAGATTCTATCATGAAAAACGCTATTCAGACGATCTGGATTTTTTCGACAACGATAACATGATGTTTCGTGAAGATGTACGGATTGTCCTGGATTCCATCCGCCGGCAGAATATCCCTTCAAGCATCGACGTGGATTCCCGAGATTATGTTAGACTGACGGTAGATGGCTCAATGAAAGTGGAACTGGTAAACGACAGGACCTACCGTGCCGGGCGCAGTATTCGGACCGCCAACGGCGTGGTTCTCGATAACATTTTGAATTTATGCTCAAATAAAATATGCGCCATTTTTGGCCGGGATGAACCGAAAGATGTGTTTGACCTCTATACGATTTATCAAAACATTTCTCTCGATTGGTCTGAAGCCATGTGCGCGGCGTCTAAAAAATGTGTAGTGGATCCAGAGGCACTGAAGTTTCGATTGCGGGCATTTCCCCTGGAACTGGCGGATTTCCTGCAGGTGCCCGACCGTGCATTCATCGCAGAGTTCAAAAGGAACTATCGATCCATGGTGGATCGTGTTATTGCTGAATTTTGATGCGGGAGTGCGAAAGCCGTCCGGAGAATAATTGATGATCGACGATGATGTATCGGTGATAATCCCCGCTTTCAACGAAGCCGAAACCATCGGCCCGCTGGTTGAACGCCTCAAGGAACTTTATCCCTCGTTTGAAATAATTGTGGTAGACGACGGCTCCTCGGACGCAACCGCCGAGGCGGCACGCAAAGCCGGCGCCCTTGTATTCCGACATCCTTACAACATCGGTAACGGCGCCGCCGTCAAGGCAGGCATCAGATTGGCTTCAGGTGAAATTCTGGTTTTGATGGACGGAGACGGCCAGCATAATCCAGAGGATATTTCTTCGCTGCTGGAATGTTTCCCGGATTTTGACATGGTAGTAGGTGCTCGCCCCCTTAAGGGTCATTCCTCTTGGGTTCGTGCAATGGGTAACACTATGTACAATCGCCTGGCGTCCTACGTGACCCGTTTCACTGTGAAGGACCTTACGTCGGGTTTCCGGGCGGTTCGGGCCGACATCGCACGGAACTTTCTTTATCTTCTCCCAAATACATATTCCTACCCTACAACGCTTACCCTGGCTGTTCTGAGGACCGGCCGCAGCGTAAAATATATACCCATCAAACCAGCAAAACGTCAGGCCGGCAAAAGCAACATCGGAATGGCGCGGGACGGCATACGCTTTTTTTTGATCATCGCCAAAATCTGCACCCTCTTTTCCCCTTTCCGAATTTTTCTTCCGGTGAGTGTGTTTTTCTTTCTTCTCGGAATCGGTTACTACGCTTACACATTCTTCGCCCATCACCGCTTCACAAACATGAGCGCGCTTCTCCTTACCACTTCAATCCTGGTTTTTATGATGGGTTTAATCTCTGAACAGATCTGTCAGATGAGGTATGATAGGAGTGAGGATAATAAATTAAAGGGGTGGATTTGGCCAACGTCCGGACGTTGAAAATGAAAAATCCTCCAAATAAGTCGCGAATCCTTGTTATGACTTGCACCTTTCCTCGCTGGCAAAAACGACACTGAGCCGGCCTTTGACTTTGAACTGAGCCGCGGGCTTGTTCCCGATTATGACATTCTGGTCCTTGCCCCACGAGCACCGCGCAGCCTTCTGGAGGAAATGATGGCGGGCATCCGGGTTATACGATTCCTCTACTTTTTCAACCGTCTGGAAAACCTGGACCACGGCCCCCGGCAGATCAAATTTCTCGGAATGGTTCCTCAGAACCGTCTCCCCGAACTCTACAACTGTGCCACTATCGCTGTTTTTCCTTTTGTTATTGCACAAAGCGGTGATCAGGAAGGGTTCGGGCTGGTGCAGGTTGATGTCACCGGTGATCTTCCTGCTGTCCACGACATCTTGATCCACAAAGAAACCGGTCTTCTTGTTCCTCCCGGCAAGCCAAAACTCTTGGCGGACGCTATCGACATCCTGCTTTCAAACCCTGACCTGCGTAAAATATTGGCGTCACAGGGGCGGGAGCGATGCCTGGAAAAATTTGACTGGGATATCGTGCGGGGAAAGTATAATAAACTATTTAAAGAACACCTCGACAGCCTAAAGAAAAATCTGCATCATTTAAAATAATTTAAATGGGGGGTTTGCAGACCAAAAGATTTAATAGAGCCTGAGATCACCTGTGGGTTCATGTAACTGAGCCTTATTTTTTTGAAGGTTCGTTCGAAAAAATAGCTGTAATCTGTTTGCCAAATCTTCCCACG
>JAWOBE010000161.1:0-2608 GCA_046498185.1 Desulfatiglandaceae bacterium
CTCCCATACAACACCCCTGTCCGGGTCCGCGAGGTAGTGAGCTTCGTCGATAACAACCAGGTCCGAGCTCAAGCTGGTGCCGGTGTGCATTGCATCATAGAGCTGGTTTCGAAGGATTTCGGTGGTGCCGACAATCACAGGTGCATCGGGATTTTCCTTTCGGTCTCCTGTCAATATACCGCAGTTTTCAGCACCGAACTCCGCGCAAAATTCCTGGTAAAGGGAATTGGAAAGCGCCTTGAGAGGAGAAGCATACCAAACCCGCCTTCCTTCTCTTAAACAGGATCTTATGGCTTCAGAGGCTATCCATGTCTTGCCTGAACCGGTGGCTGCGCTTACCAGCACGTCATGATCACGAATAAGTCTGAGCGCTTCCAGCTGAAAATCATCAGCCTGAAACGCCTTCGCCTGGGGGACACCTATCCGCTTAAAGACCCGCGTAAGCTCTGGGGCTACCCTGAGTTTACCCTCGGACTCCTTCAGCCGCGCTGACTCTCTAGGTCTTTTTTTCTGGTAAGGTCTGCGCCTTTCCATACCCCCCGCTTTTCTGTCGCCGGCCGAACCAGCGGTATCATCGGCGGAGTTCATCTGCTATCAAACGCATATCAGAGAACATGCCGCTCATAATTCTATCAGGGTAAAGCTGCCCCAGCTCGGGGACATCAAAAGCCGATCCCGCATCGCTTCCATGGATTACTTTCAAAGAATTCACATAAACTTTCTCTGCGGCTTCCCTGGCAAACAAACGAGCCGATGCCTTCAGGAAGTCTGCAGATCCACCACCCGCTGCCTGATCGCCGGCGGCTTTCAAACACAGCGCATGAGCGACTTCGCACCAGGTGATCATTTCGCCCAGCAGAAACATGACATACTGGGATTTAGTGAGTTTGGCCTTTCGTACCCCCATTACCATGCTGTTGATAACCCTCAGTGCCCTTGCCAGTATGTCCGCGCCGCATTCATCAGGAACGTCACCTAATTGTGAGGCCATTCCCTCGTAATAACCGCCCTTGCTCCGGACCGTTTCCCTCATGCGAAAAAGAGAAATGATGCTCAACTGGATTTCGCTTGTGCCTTCGTAGATCGTAAGGATCTTCACATCCCTCTTGATCTTTTCAACCTCATATTCACGGATGTAACCGTAGCCGCCGAAAGCCTGGATCGCATCGTTGGCTGCCGCATCTCCTGCTTCCGTGGCGAAAAATTTAGCGATGGATCCTTCAACCTGCAAATCAACGTCCTCGCCGTCGAGCCTCCTTGCCACATGTTCGACATACGCCCGTGCGGCCTCGAGCCTGACCGCATGAGGTACCAGCAGCCTGTGTGTGTATCCTTCCTTTTCGATAAGCGTCGTTCCGAACTGGACCCTCTCCCTGGCGTATTTGACGGACCTTTCAAGGGCCGCTACACCACCTCCGAGCCCGAAGGTCGCCACCATCAACCTGGTGTAGCCGAACACTTCGTTTGCCTGTTTCAGCCCCTGCCCTTCCACGAGCCCCACTAGATTTTCAGCCGGCACGTAGAGATCTTCTATCGTGAGCGGACAGGTGTCGGATGCCCGTATGCCGTGTTTGTCTTCGTGGGGTCCGGGTATCAAACCTTCCGCACCTTTTTCCACGATAAAAAAAGACGGCCCGCTGGGTGTATCGGCCAATATCGTGTAAAGATCAGCAACCCCGCCGTTGGTTATAAACTGCTTTTGGCCGTTTATCTTGTAACCGACCACGTTCCCGGAATCGTCGAGCACGCGTTCAGCCTTTGTTTTCAATGACTGGACATTGGAACCTGCATCCGGCTCGGTAACCCCGTAGGCTACAACCAGGCCCTCCTCGGCTACCTTGCGGACATATTTTTCTTTCTGTTCCGGGGTCGCCCCCACCCGTATCGGATCCATTCCCAGGCAAATGGCAAGAAAGCTGGTTGCGACAGCCAGGTCAATCTTGGCCATTTCTTCGGAAATGACAGCGATCTGTTCTGCACCCGCACCGAGCCCGCCGTATTCTTCGGGGATAAAAATAAGATGCAATCCGATTTCAGGACCGAGCATGAATCGGATTAATTCTTCGGGAAACGTTCCATCCCTGTCCAGCTCGAGTTTCGTCTCCAATTTAAGTTTTTCCCGTTCCAACTTCGCGAGGGTGTCGAGCACCATCGAGAAAAGCTCCGGGTCCATCTGCTTTTTTATGGTCATCTGGAAAATCCTCCTGAAAAGCACTTTCGGCCTAATACCGGCCTAAGGATATAAAAATGCCACGGTTCCCAGGGGCAGATGCAAAAAAACCACCCGCAAGCCCACACCTGACACCGCTGATTTTCAATAGTCGACTCCTTATTATTACAATAATGGATTTTTGAAATATAGAAAGGAATTTAATATCCGATTGTGGATGTCTTTGTCAACCTTGCGCCCGCTCCACCAGTGGTGAAGCACGAGTATTGACCGAGAGGTATCATAGTGGTCAGGGGATGATAATTTCCTCGGTTGTGCCATCCCGGACCGGCAACTGCGGCACTTAAAATATTTTTTCTGCCAGCGTTGCCCGACCGGTTTCCAGTGAGTACGGACTCCTGCCGTGATTTTCCCTTAATCCATCGGTTTTTCTCTGCC
>JAWOBE010000179.1:0-130527 GCA_046498185.1 Desulfatiglandaceae bacterium
GGTGTTTCCGTCAGCGAGGAGCACGTCAGCAAGAAACCTCTTGTAGCGTTTGATCAGCGTTCCCTCTGTCAGTTCAGGCCACCGGAGTGAACCATCGGTATCGAGTATCGTCGAAGTCATCCTAACCCCATTTTTTTCGCCTCTAATTCGTAGTGAATCAGGAAAAGCCACTTGTTCGGCCATCCAAGGCGATTGCCAGTGTATGGAAAACCATCAAAACATATCCACTGCCCCTATTTTTTTGTTATAATATTAACGGCGTCGTAAATTGAACTGAAAGCCCCGCACGTCAAAAATAAATCCGGCATACTCAACCTAAAGGAGACCGCCATGAAAATACTCCCCCATCTATTTGAAAACAACAAAAAATGGGCTGAAGGATTGCGTGAAAAAGACCCTGATTTTTTCAACAGGCTTTCCTCGAACCAGAAACCCGAATACCTCTGGATAGGATGTTCTGACAGCCGCGTCCCGGCCAACCAAATAGTGAGTCTACCCCCCGGTGCACTGTTCGTCCACCGAAACATCGCAAACGTCGTGGTTCACACGGACCTAAACTGCCTTTCGGTGATCCAGTACGCTGTCGAGGTGCTTGAGATTCCCCATATAATCGTCTGCGGACATTACGGCTGCGGAGGGATAAAGGCTGCAATGGAGGGAAAAGCACATGGACTTATCGACAACTGGCTGAGACACATAAAGGATATATACCGGCTCTATCGCGACAAAATCGACGAACTGCAGGATCCGACCGAAAAGTTATCTCGTCTCTGTGAACTGAATGTCAGGGAACAATGCGCAAATGTTTGTCATACCACCATCGTTCAAAACGCCTGGAAATCCGGAAGGCGTTTATGGGTCCACGGATGGATTTATTCCCTGCAGGACGGAATTCTAAAGGACCTTGGAATATGCATAGACGGTCCAGGACAGATCGAAAATATTTACAGAATCGCCCATTGAATCGGTTGCCACACGGCATTTCCGGCCTGTAAACTGCACCGTGCCCATCCGGTATTTCCGGATGAGCACGGATTAATGCCGTACCTATGATCGTTCGTCTTGCTTCTTTTCATCCGTAGCGAAATAAAAAATTCCGTTGGCGGTTCGCTCGGTTCGGATTTGGCCTGTATGCAGCATGTGCCCCAGATATTTGCTTACCTCGTTTAGATGCATACCGAATGATGCTGCAATCTGCTCTGCGGTGCAAGGACGACGCCGAAGCATCGCCACTATCACATCTCCACGCACTGCTGTATTCTTGGCCTGCCTGCTGCTGAAGGCGGCTACTATGTCTGCCACCGGGTTGAAAAAAACGGTGAATTCAGCAAGACGGGACGGCGTCACCGCCGCTGCATAGATTTCGGCAGGAGGTCGCACCGCGGTATTCAGGTGAATTTTATCCGGCCCTATCTCCCGCGCCAGCGCGGCTATTTTTTTTACATCCTCTTCATTGGTGTTAAATCCTTCAAGCAACACCACTTCCATCCAGACCTCTCCGTCAAACTGGCGCCTGAATTCTTTTTGGCCCTCCACCAAGCAGTCGAAATCCAGCCCTTTACACGGCCGGTTGATCAGCTCGAAAGAGGCCTGGTCCCAGGCACTCAAAGAAACTTTCACAACCTTCGCGTTACAGGCCGAATCCCGGACTTCCGGCAAATGGAGCAGAGTCGCATTCGTGAGAACAACAGTGGGAATATCACTCATGCTTCCCGCAAATGCCAATAATTCTCCGAAACGGGAATGAAGAGTGGGTTCCCCGGACCCGGAAAGGGTTAAATAATCAGCTGTACCGCCTTTATTCAGCCATTTTCCGAGTTCCTCCTTCACTGGATCCAAAGGTACATATTCCTTTCGGATGCAGGTCTTGTTAGTAGTTTTACCGAGCTGGCAAAATATGCAATCCAGCGAACAGGTCTTAAACGGTGTTAGATCGATTCCCAGCGACCGTCCAAACCTGCGCGACGGCACCGGCCCGAAAAGATAACGATACTCGCCCATGATAATTCCTCCTTTTCGTTCCTCATTGGAGGATCAAACAAAAACCCAATGATTCCCGAATTTAGCACCAGTCCGATCCCGACTGTCAAGCAGGATGTGTGAAATCTACACTTTCAAGCAACTAAAAGAGCATCTTCGCAAGTGCACATTTTACCGGGATACTTCCGGTGAGGCCGGAAAAAATTCTCACTGACGACCCGGAGTAACAGGAATTTTTGCGAAATTTTTCTTGACGACTGGAGACCTCACTGCTATTGTACTGAGTACTCACTCAAATTTCTCTGGAGACCATACCTTGTCCAAACGAGAAACCATTCTCAATACCGCCACCCGACTTTTTTCAGAAAAAGGGTACCACAACACCGCTCTTTCCGAAGTGGCCAAACTGACCGGGGTGGCCGAGGGTACGATATTTTACCATTTTAAGACGAAAGAAGAGCTGTTCGCCGCGATCTTAGAAAACATCAAGCTAAACATCGTCAATAAATACAACGAGTTTTTTAAGGAAAAGGAATTCGCCAGCGGTCTTGATAGACTTGAAGAGTCCATATATTTCTATCTTTTCCTCGTTGGAACGATGGAAGAGATGTTTTTGATTTTACACCGATACGACGCGTATGAACTCGCCCAAGACAACCCCGTTTTCAGACGGCATTTTGCCGAGATTTACAATTTCATATTAGATGTTTTTGAAAAGGCAATTTTACAGGGCCAGGAGGACGGATCGATAAATGTCGATTCATCCGGCAAGGCTGCGTTTATAATTTTTACCATGGTTGATGGAGTGGCCCGATTGAGGACTTTTAACCTTTACGATGCCGCTTCCCTCTATGAACAATTGCAGGAAGCCTGCCGCAGGATATTGCAGGGGACGCCGAACAGTGCTGACACAGCCGGTGCGAGTTTAGCAATGAACAACGAGCGGAGCGCCGGACCCTTATAGAATAAAGCCTCCAACTGCCCTTGCGAATGGCTTGAGAAGCGAGGTCACTATGACAGTATGTAATATTTTACTGGTTGACGATGAGATAGAATTTGCAACCAGCCTGGCCGAAAGGCTTCGGCTGAGGGGTTTTTCAACCGCGACGGCCCAGAGCGGACAAGCTGCGCTGGACATGCTGGGCGGGCAGTTCTTCCATGTAGTTGTTCTGGATGTAAAAATGCCGGGCATGGACGGCCTTGAAACACTCAAAACAATAAAAAGCCGACATCCCCCAACAGAGGTAATCCTGCTGACCGGGCATGCCTGTTTGGATGCGGCGGTAAACGGTATTCAGGCAGGCGCCTTTGATTACCTGGTTAAACCTGCTGATCTTGATGAGCTTTCGTTTAAAATACAGGATGCTTTCGAGAAATCCTGTTTAAATCCAAAAAATGAACCTTCATGTTATACTCACAATACTAACCACTAGCAGACAAGGATTTGACTATGGGATTCTTCAAAGACTTGGGTCGCTTCATGATGATGGGGGCGGTAGCTCACGCCAGGTGGGAACGTCAGATGGCATTCAATATTCTCAGCAGCAAAAAACGGCTGCTCGTTCTCGCCCTGCTTCTTGTCCCGGTAATACTAGGTGGTATAGCCTTCGCAGATGAGGTAAGTGAAGTTCTGCCGGATGTTCTTGGAGGTAAAAAGGCTTATAGTCCAGCTTTTTATTCCACCAGCATTTTCATCGTTTCAATCCTTATAGGGATAGGCGCGGGCCTGATAACCGGTTGTATCGGTGCAGGGGGGGGGTTCGTGATAGCTCCGGCCCTGATGAGCGCAGGTATAAAAGGTATTCTCGCCGTTGGTACTGACCTTTTCCATATTTTCGCCAAGGCTATAATGGGTAGCGTCATCCACAGGAAATTGGGGAATGTTTCAGTTCCACTTGCGGTTGTCTTCCTCATCGGCGCAGTAATCGGTGCAACTTTCGGCGGAATGATCAACCGCATCCTCTACGAAATAAATCCAGTTATGAGCGACGCGTTCATAACCACCATCTATTCCTTAATGCTCGGCTTTCTGGGAATCTACGCCATGATGGACTATATAAAAGCCCGCAGGCAGCAACAACCTCAAAAAGTTGTCTCCACAGAAGAAACCCAATGCCGCAGAGACGAAGGGGCCGAGTTGGGCAATCTTTGCAACCGGGTTCAATCGATCAAAATCCCCCCGATGATCAGTTTCGATTACGATTTTACTCCCGGGGGCAGGAGTGTTTCATGGCTTTTCCTGGTTGCAAGCGGAGCCATTGTTGGGCTGGCTGCAGGAATTATGGGCGTAGGAGGAGGTTTCCTGACCTTTCCAATTTTCGTATACGTACTGGGTGTTTCGTCGATGACGACTGTTGGGACTGATATTTTTCAAATAATTTTTACGGCAGGCTATGCCGCCATCAGCCAATATGCCATATACGGCTTTATTTTTTATACATTGGCAATGGGGATGTTGATCGGCTCACTCGTCGGAATACAGGTTGGAGCAATTGTCACCAAAGTAGTCAAAGGGATAACGATAAGAGGTTTCTACGCCATGGCGGTGCTGGCCGGCTTTGTAAACCGGATTTTCGCTCTCCCTTCCAAGCTCGCGGATCTTGATGTTCTTCCAATTTCGGCGACTCTTGGCAAAACCCTTGAAACCATAGGCGTATGGGCGTTTTTCGTCGTAATCGGTGGTTTCGGTGTATGGGTCCTTGCCATTTTCCTCACGAATATCAAAACCTTGAAGAGCGAGGAGAACGGTATATGAAAACACAACGAAAAGCCACTGTGAAAGGCCTCATGATGCTGGCCGTCTTCGTGGTAGTCCTTTTGGCCATGTTTATGCCCTTTTTTAACGGCCACAATGCTATGGAATTTCTGGACAACCTGTACAATTCCATTTCCAAGGGGTCGGCCGATTATGGGGCTGCCGTACGAAGTGAAATCCAGGACATGGAAACGGACCCTTTCAGTTATAGGGTTGAAATGGCTTCGGAAGAGCAGGCCCGGCAGGCAATTCTGCTTTTGAACCCGACAGGCGCCGACAACAGCCTGGACGGCAAAAATATAACAATCGAAGCTGATTTAAAAAACCTTCTTACTGCTGCTATTAATGATTCAGAAACAATTTTTAGAAACGATGGTGAAAGTATAAAGCAAAAATATGGATACAACGAAAAAAGAGTTCTTTATAATTGGTGGATACTTTTTAATAAACTTGATGCTAATTTAACAAAAGAAAAAAGATTTGAATCCGCAAAGTATATAAAATTAGTACAGAACAAAGTAATAGAATGTTCTTATAATTATTATGGCATTGAATCTCAAAATATAAAAGAAAAATATCTAATAGTTATAATTTCTCTTATTTTTTATGTTGTTTATACTGTCTGGTATGGATTCGGAATTATGCATTTGTTTGAAGGGTGGGGAATGAAGTTGGGTCATTAAATAATATTTAATAATAAATAAAATGAAATTTTTTCGAAAAATATTCTCTAATCGCTCCAAGGAGCAAAGCCTTCAGCAGGTATATGATGCCGAAAGCGAACGCAAGCTTCTAAAACTCCGGTATAACAGGTTCAAAAGTCTGCTCAACGCTAACGACAAGGTGCTTGCCGCAATGGCCGAAATTGAATCGGCGCTTGAAGGCACCCGGTTCTTCGGGATGGATTTCGTACGATCCCGAGCTACAACCATATCGGCAGGCGTATTTCAAGCCGTTAAATATTTAAATGATTTAGCATCAGATGGTAAATTTGATATTTTATATAATCGCTTTGATGATATTAAATTAAAAATGATGCAAATCATAAACGTCGAACCCAGCGCTGAGGAAGCACCGCTGGTAATCCCACTGCTGGAAATCGACAGGAAGGATATCGACCAAGTGGGGGTCAAGATGGCCAATCTAGGGGAAGCCGCCAAGCGCTTGGGCATGGATATCCCTGAGGGCTTCACTATAACTGCCGCTTCCTACCAGGCTTTCATCAAACATAACAACCTTAAGGACGAATTTGAGAGACGCAAACAGGCCCACGGGGCGGAAGGCATCGACGGCCTGTACCGCCTTAGTTCCAGTCTCCAAAAATTGATCATGGAAGCCCCGGTGCCCGAAAACGTCGCATCCGCGGTCGAAAAAGCCGCGGAACGGTTGAAATCCTATCCGGATGAACCTTTAACTCTGGCTGTTCGCAGCAGCGGAATGAACGAAGATCTCCAAGAAGCGTCTTTCGCCGGACAGTATCGTTCCGTTTTGAACGTATCGCCTTCAGAGCTTCTGAGGGCCTACAAAGAAATCGTTGCCAGTAAATATAGCACAACCGCCATGACATATCGCCTTAACAGAGGGCTCCGTGATGAAGACGCCGTGATGTGTGTAGGCTGCATGAAAATGGTGGATGCAGTGGCCGGGGGAGTAGCTTACTCCCGGGATCCACTGGGAGAAAAAAGTGACACACTGATCATAAATTCAGCCTGGGGGCTTCCCAAACTTGTGGTCGACGGTCGCTCGAACGCAGATCGATTCGTTGTTTCCAGATCGCCGGAGTTAAAAATTATACAACGTGAGATCGCTGACAAAACCATGAAATACACCTGTAACGGAGCCGAGGGGGTTTGTCGCCTGGATCTGTCCGCAGAAGATCGGCTCAAGCCTTCTATCAGCGACGAACAAGTCCTGGCACTGGCCCGGGCGGCTGTCGCATCTGAAGACTATTACCGTGAGCCGCAGGACATTGAATGGGCGGTGACCTCAGACGGCCGTATAATCTGCCTGCAATGCCGTCCTTTGCGGCTGACCCCGGCCCATATCAAAAATATCAGCCTTGAAGATCAAGACAATATTCCGCTTGACACCCCGCTGTTACAGGACGGATTTGGAGTGAGCCACGGTGCGGCGGCGGGGCCGGTCCAAATCCTGAATAAAGACGCAGATGTGCTTGGATTTCCGCAGGGGGCGGTTATGGTTGTGACGCACCCATTGCCGAAATGGGCCGTTTTGATGGGGCGAATTTCCGCTGTCATCGCCGAATATGGAAGCGTAACCAGTCATCTGGCCAATGTAGCGCGGGAATTCAAACTTCCGGCTGTATTTGGCATGAAGGATGCCACCAAAAAATTAAGCAACGGCCAGTTGGTGACAGTGGATAGTGACTCAGGGCGCGTTTATGACGGGAAAATCGATCAACTTCTTGAAATATCCACCCAATTCGGACCAACAATGTCCAAAACACCCGTCTATCAAACACTTGAACGCATTTCGCGGCATATACTTCCGCTCACACTGAGAGACCCGGACGCTCCCGATTTCAGAGCCGAAAACTGCAAAACTTTACATGATCTGGCGAGATATTGCCATGAAAACGCCGTTAGAGAAATGTTCCGGTTCAGCAGTACTCATCCATTTCCCCATCATGCCGCGAAACAGATGCTCTGCGAGATCCCCATGCAGTGGTGGGTTTTGAATCTGGACGATGGTTTCGTCAGAGAAATAGACTCACCGGGCGTTCACTTTGAAGATATAGTTTCGATACCCATGAGGGCTTTATGGGAAGGGATAACCATAATACCCTGGGAAGGCCCACCTCCCATTGACGGCAAGGGGCTTATGTCGGTTATGTTTGAAGCGACTAAAAATACTTCTCTGATTCCTGGTGTGCCATCACGTTATGCGGAACGAAATTACTTCATGATAGCGAAGCATTACTGCAGCCTGAATTCCCGTTTCGGCTTTCATTTTGCTGGAGTAGAAAGTTATGTAGGAGAACGGATTCCGGAAAACTATATCCATTTCCGCTTCAAGGGCGGCGCGGCCGATAACTTCCGCAAAAAAAAACGCGTTCAACTGATCGAAGAAATCCTGACCGATTGGGGCTTTGTTATTGAAGTCACCGAAGATGTGCTTTGGGCCCGTTTCGAGGATCAACCTCAGGAAGTGATGCGGCAAAGGCTGAGAATACTCGGTTTTTTGATCATGCATACCAGGCAATTGGATATGGTGATGTCAAATGAAAAAATGGTTTCTCACTATAAAAAGAGAATACAAAACACCATTAACGAACTTTTCCCTCAAGAAATTTTAAATTAAATATTATATCACTCCGTTATGAACAGTTATAATAAGGAGGTTTTTCATGGCGATAGTAACCATTTCACGCGGCTCATACAGCAAAGGAAAAGAAGTGGCCGAAAAAGTGGCCGAACACCTTGGCTACCGGTGCGTATCGAGGGATATCCTCATTGAAGCGTCACAGGATTTCAACGTTCCCGAAATCAAGCTGATACGAGCGATTCAAGATGCCCCATCCATTTTCAAGGCTCTTGAATATGGAAAGGAAAAATACATCGCCTACATAAAAGCAGCACTCCTTAAACAGCTTTGCTCGGACGACGTTGTATACCACGGATTGGCAGGTCACTTTTTCATTTCCGGAGTTTCCCACGTCCTTAAAGTACGCATCGTCGCTGATCTTGAAGACCGCATCCGCCTGGAAATGGCACGGGAGGGCATAAGCCATGAAAAAGCGATGGCTTTGCTACAAAAAGACGACGAAGAACGGCGTAAGTGGAGCCGTGACCTTTACGGAATAGACGCATGGGATGCGAGTCTATATGATCTAGTAATCCATATCAAACGATTGTCCACCGAAGATGCTACAAGAATCATTGTTGACACTGTGAAGCTCAATAAATTTGCAACGACTCCGGAATCGAACCGCGCGTTGCATGATCTGGCACTTGCTGCGGAAGTCAAAGCGGCATTGATGGATGTCAAATATGATATCAATGTCGAGGCACGGGACGGATCTGTTGAAATAAGGCTGCATGCCCCGCCTGCCCGGCAACCTGAAATGAAACGCCGAATTCACGAAATCGCCGAAGCTATTCCTGGAGTGAAAAACATCGATTTGAAGATGTCTCGAATTACGATGTACGGAGAATGATAATTTGAAGTCCGGTAATGCGGGGGATGATCATGCCGGCTATTTCATTATTCAGCAGCATATACTGCGGGGCGGATGACTTGGCGGCGGCCGCCGCCGAAGCGACTGGATACCGCCTTGTTACGGACAGGGAAATACTGGAGGAGGCAAACCGGTTGTCAGGCATTCCGATGCGGAGGCTTGAAGAAGCTTTTTTTTTCAGAGCCGCCTCCTTCAATCCATTTTTTTATGAGCTGGAACATACCGTGCTATGGCTTAAGCTGGCATTAGCCCTGAAGGTCGAGCAAGAAAATGTGCTGGTATCCGGATTCTCATCCACGTTACTGCCCGAATGGCTAGAGCAGGTTTTACAAGTACTGGTGGTTGCGGGCAGAGAATTCCGGATTGGACTTGCCACCAAAACCCTCGGGTGCAGCGAATCCGAGGCATGGCGTCGTATACGTAAAGCGGATGGGCAGCGACAATTCTGGGCAAGTTTCCTCAGGGGAGCATCGGATGCCTGGGATTCCGGCCTCTACGACATCGTACTGCCTGCGGATAAAACCAGCCTGGAGGAATCGGTGGAGCTCATATCCAGGGCGATTGACACCACTTTGTTAAAAGAGAGGGAGTCAAACCGGGGCGTCTCTGATTTTCTTGCCGGCGCCCGGCTCCAGGTTTATCTGGGAAAACATGGATATGTCGCCGATGTAGAGGTACGGCAGCAGGATGTATCGCTGAAGCTATACAGGCCGGTGATCATGCATGAAAAACTGAAAAACGCGCTAAACAAGCTGGTCGTGGAAACGGGTGAATTTGACTCCCCGCGGGTGGAAATTCAGGTGGCCGGAAACCATCGCAGTTCATTTTCCTACCGTCGCTTCGAAGCCCCCGTAAAGGTGCTGCTGGTAGATGACGAGAGGGAATTCGTCCAGACCCTTTCTGAAAGGCTCCAAATGAGGGAAATAGATTCGAGTGTTGTTTATGACGGGGAAAGCGCGATGCACGTGGTTCAAGAAAACGCCCCCGAGGTGATGGTACTCGACCTGCAAATGCCTGGAATAGACGGAATCGAAGTTCTCAAACGCGTTAAAGCCCAAAACCCCGAAATAGAGGTCATAATTTTAACCGGCCACGGTACAGATGCAGATAGAGATATCTGCATGAAAATGGGTGCTTTCGCGTACCTCGAAAAACCTGTAGACATAGATACTCTCAGTGAAACCCTTGAAAAAGCGAACGACCGAATGCAGAGCCATAAGAGCAGGTTATAAATGTCATTTAAATTCAGAATTAAGCCTAAATTCTGGGATTATCGCGACGTAGCGGCGGGTCCATACACAAATATGTTTAATCTCCGTCGAATCTGGTATCTCAGTGTTCTTTTGACAGCAGGAGCCGCTCTGGCCGCGGTTTTCTTTCTGGCTGCCATCGACTATAAAGTAACCCAGAAATCGATAGAATCTGAAAATATGCTCCGAATCTCACGCCTGGTTTCAAATGCACGGCGCACACTGTCTTTTTTCCTGGTGGAACGTCGATCGGCCCTGGAATTCCTCGCCCGGGACAATTCGTTCGAAACGTTGTCAGATCAAAATAGGTTGTTAAATATTTTAAGAAATCTACAAAAAAGTTTCGGGGGCTTCACTGACCTGGGCCTTATCGACTCTTACGGCAGGCAAATAAATTACATAGGTCCATATGATCTTGCGAGCGCGGACTACAGTGAGCAAAGGTGGTTTGCGGAAGTTAAGACACAGGGAAGCTATACGAGCGATGTCTTTCTGGGACTGCGCCAAAGCCCGCATATGGTTCTAGCGGTTTATCGCGACACTGGCGGCGACAGCAATTTCATCCTGCGGGCCACAATCGAGGCTGAAAACATACATCATAAGTTGGCGAATATGGAAACTGACACCGCCTGTGACCTGTTCGTGGTCAATCGAGACGGCGTTCTGCAGACACCGTCCCGCTTTTTCGGAAAAATCCTTGAAAAAATAAGCCTTCCAGTGCCGGAAGGAGCCGACTCTACAGAGATTTTCGAAACCCTCGGCCGGCAAGGCGAAACTCTTTTTGTCGGCTATGCATATATAAAAGACACCCCATTTATTTTAATGGCGGTCAAGAACAAAGATGAAATGATGCGGCCCTGGTTCAAGGCAAGGGCACAGATAACAACGTATCTTCTGACCAGCGTTGCGGTTATACTCCTTGTAGTACTGGCGGTCGCGACGTATCTTGTCAGCAGAATACACGCTGCGGACCAAAAACGGGTGATCGCTCTCCACCAAGTTGAATACGCGAACAAGTTGGCTTCAATCGGCCGTCTGGCGGCAGGGGTTGCTCACGAAATCAATAATCCACTTGCAATAATAAATGAAAAGGCCGGTTTGATCACCGATCTGCTCAAGCCTCAGCCTGAAAGTCAGCTACGAACCAGATTGATCCAGCAGACCGAAGTAATATCGGCTTCTGTCCAACGCTGCGCAGCAATTACAAGGCGGCTCCTGGGTTTTGCACGCCATATGGATGTGAGCATCGAGGATGTAAATTTAAAGGAAATTATAGAAAGTGTATTATCATTTCTTAAAAATGAGGCCCAACACAGAGCCATAAACATTGATATTAATGTGTCCCCTGACATACCTGTTTTCAAAAGCGATAGAGGCAAGCTACAACAAATTTTTTTAAATTTAATAAACAATGCTTTCGCTGCCCTTGAAGATGGAGGAAACCTGACCATAGAAGCCAAACGGACATCGAATGACTCCCTCACTGTATCGATCATCGACAACGGCTGCGGTATCCCTCCTGAGGATCTAAAACTTGTGTTCGAACCGTTTTTCTCGACCAAGACAAAGAAAGGGGGCACAGGCCTTGGCCTATCCATAACCTATGGCCTTGTACAGGAAATAGGCGGGTCCATAAACGTGACAAGTCAGGTGGATGAAGGAACACGCTTCAATATAGTCTTGCCCTTAAAACCGGAGACAAAGGATGAAACCCATTAGTGTATTGTTGGTGGATGACGAAAAAGAACTAGCCGTGACTCTTGCCGAACGACTAACTATAAGAGGATTTTCAGTCGACTGGGCAATCACGGCGGAGTCGGCCCTGAAGCTTTTTAAAGATAAAAAATACGACGTAGCAGTTATCGATGTAAAGCTTCCGGGGCTTAGCGGCGTGGCCCTCAAAGAACACATGGCCGAAATCGACCCGGCTTTGAAATTCATATTAATGACCGGTCACGGTTCACAGGAGGATTTCGAGGCTGGTTCAGCGTCCGCCGGCGAATCGAACTACCTGTGGAAGCCGGTGGATATAGAAGCCCTTGCGGAAAAAATTAACCTCGTCGTGGAGAAAACTGATTGATTTCAAAAGGAGATGCCATGGTTGATTTTCCACAGACAGCCGGCTGGGGTATCCTCAAATTCTTCGGACGCATATCCGCTTCCATTTCTCACGAACTCAAGAATTCTTTAAGTATAGTCAATGAAAACGCCGGCCTGATGGAGGACCTTGTTCTGTTAAGCGAAAAGGGACGCAACCTTGATATCGAGAGGTTAAAATCCCTTTCTGGTTCAATCCGACGCCAGGTTAAACGGACCGACTTAATCATTCGAAACATGAACAAGTTCGCTCATTCCGTGGACATGGAAATAAAATCCGTCGACATTCACGAATACCTTGAATTAATCGCTGCGGTCTCAGCACGTCTGCTTGCGGCACGAAACATAACGTTGGAGCTGACTTCGCCGCAAGACCGGCCCAGTATTATGACTTCTCCGATTTTCCTTCTGTATCTGCTCTGGCATTTGATCGATTGCTGCTCCCGCTGGGCTGAACCGGGAGAAACGCTGCACATGAGCTTAGATAGCGCAGGGGGTTCGATTTCTATAAAATTCCACGGGTGCACGACTACGAACCCCGAATTAAGGGCCGAAATGGAGGGGGGAGATTTAAGCACTCTCTTAGCCCTCCTGGACTTTTCACTCGAAATGGATGCGACACAGCCCGGAATGAGCCTTTCATTTCAAAACAATCTTGTTGGGGCTGGCTGATTTCAGCCTGGAAACTATATTTTTTCGAACCAAAGGAGTCTAAAAATGAGCGCAAAGGTGCTTCTGGTTGATGATGAGAAGGAATTCCTGGACGTACTTGGTGAACGAATGAAGATTCGCGGTATGGAGGTTAAAACGACCTCATCTGCACTTGCGGCACTTAACGTCCTGGAAAAAGAAAGTTTTGACGTTATCATCCTGGACCTGATGATGCCCGAAATGGACGGGCTGGAGGCCTTGAAACGGATCAAAAAAAATCGGCCTGAGCTCCAGGTCATCCTGCTCACAGGGCATGGAAGCATCGAAAAGGGGATGGAGGCGATGCGCCTGGGGGCGATGGATTTCGTTGAAAAACCGGCCGACCTGGAAACGCTATCCGCTAAAATAGAAAAGGCGCGAGCACGCAAAATGATTCTGGTCGAACGCAAAGTGGAAGAAGAAATCCGGAAAATCCTGATTCGGAAAAGTTGGTAGCGGGTCCCGTCAAAAAAATGCTATTCTAAAATGTAGTGTTTCGGGCCGCCCTTGTCCTGTTTCCGTTTGAAATGCAACACCCGGACACGACATCTTCCTTTTACGGCCTAAATCTTAAGGCCGCAGGACAACAAAAAATATGGAGGTTTTTTATGAACGACGATGGGTCCCCCAAGAAAGGTATTCCATTCTCTTTAAAGGAGCACATAAATTACTCCCCCGGCTCAGTTGTCAGCAAAACACTGCTAAAAAAAGACACTGGAAATTTGACTGTTTTTTCATTCGATTCAGGCCAGGGTTTGAGTGAGCATGTGTCCCCGTTCGATGCGGTGGTCTATATCCTGGATGGTCGCGCGGAAATAACGATCGGTGGCGAGAAGCAACAAGTTGCCACTGGAGATTTGCTGGTTATGCCGGCTGGCATATCGCACGCCCTCCATGCCGCCGAGCCTTTCAAAATGCTGCTGATAATGATCCGAGGTAACTGATCCCGGAAGGAAGTTTACCGTAAACATTCCTAAAACTGAAAAAATTTATGCTCAACAATGAAGAAGGTGTGATATATCCGAAAAAGAGTCAGCGGGACCCGCAGGTTGGCCCTGACGTGGTGATGGTAATGGTCCGGTCGCAACTCGAACGGTTAACCGCCAGGGTCTCGGCCCGGAAAATGGTTTTCAGTGAAGCGCATCTTTATAATCTTTACGAAGCACGGTTTTCCAGCGGCGACTCTATTTCTATCTGCGGTCCGTTTTTCGGTGCACCCCATGCAGTTGTCGGAATCGAAAAATTGATAGCTCTCGGAGCCGAAAGGATATGGTTTCTAGGGTGGTGCGGAGCCCTGGATCCCCGCCTTTCAATCGGCGACATCATAATCCCTTCGAAAGCATTTTCGGAAGAAGGGACCTCCCCTCTCTACACAAACGGCGACATCGAGCCTGCCGCTGACACAGCTTTGTTTTCAAAGCTCGAAACTTCAATCGAAAAAAAACAAATACGTGCCACCAAGGGGCCGATATGGACAACCGACGGGCTTTACCGGGAAACACCTTCCAAAATCCGTGCATACCGCGAGTTGGGTGCACTGGCCGTCGAAATGGAACTTTCTGCGTTGATGAGTGTTGCAAGTTTCAGATCAGTTGCGCTGGCCGCCTTGCTTGTGGTATCAGATGAACTTTCTCCGACCGGATGGCGTTCTGGCTTTTCCGATCCTAGATTGAAAAAAGCCTGCGAGACCGCCGATTCGGTAGTGATCGAACTAGCCGCCGGTACAGGATAACCACATTTCAGGAGATGTTGATTAAATGGCTGAACCGCTTCAGGAAATCGAAAGACTTCGGGATCAAATCCGTTATCATAACATGCGATATTATACGATGGACGCCCCGGAGATAACGGACTCCGAATATGATAGGCTGTTCCGGCGGCTTCAGCAACTGGAGGAAGCTCACCCGCACCTTGTGACGCCAGACTCTCCGACCCGGAAAGTTGGAGCGGCTCCGCTCAAGACATTTTCGCCGCTCCGACATCGAATTCCGATGCTGAGTCTACAAAATTCTTTCTCAAATTCCGAAATCATTGAATTTGACGCCCGTATCCGCAAATTCCTAGGCATTCCGGATTCACCCGTTTATATGATGGAGCCCAAAATAGACGGCTTGGCAGTTGAACTGATCTATAATAACGGCAGGCTGACGACTGCCTCGACCCGTGGAGACGGCTCAGTGGGTGAAAATGTCACAGCCAATGTCAGAACAATCCTTTCAGTGCCGATTAAGCTTACCGACCATCCTGAAGCCGGTCCCGTTCCGGAATTGCTGGAAGTACGCGGCGAAATTTACATGGAAAAAGATGACTTCGATTCGCTTAATCGCACCAGGCTGGCCAAAGGGGAATCTCCCTTTGCCAATCCCAGGAATGCGGCAGCTGGTTCTTTACGCCAACTGGATTTCAGAGTCACTGCAAAACGCCGTTTGACGATGTTCTGTTATGGAGTGGGAACAGTTCAAGGCGCCGAATTTTCAAGCCAAATCGAACTCATGAAGGCCCTCCAGCGGTGGGGTCTGCGTATCAACGCCGGTATGATGGAACGCTGTGAAAACGTGGATGCGGTTATAAATTACTGCCATAAGCTCGAAACAATTCGCGATTCCCTGCCTTATGAAATCGACGGCGCAGTTATAAAAGTCGATGATTTAAGACTACAGAGCAGGCTCGGACAGATTTCCAGGAGTCCACGGTGGGCGCTCGCTTATAAGTTCGCCCCCAGCCGGGAAACATCCAAAATACTCAAAATAGAGGTACAAGTCGGCCGAACGGGTGCATTGACCCCGGTTGCCCATCTGGAGCCGGTTACGGTGGGAGGTGTTCTCGTCAAGAGAGCCACCCTTCATAACGAAGATGAAATACGTAAAAAAGACATACGTGAACTTGACACCGTAATCGTTCAGAGGGCTGGAGATGTCATACCAGAAGTTGTGAGTGTCGTAACCTCGAAAAGAACCGGAGTCGAGAAACCCTTCCTAATGCCGGATCGTTGTCCGGTCTGCGGGACCCCGGCCGTCAGAAAAAACCAGGAAGTTGTCTTGAGATGCCCGAATCCGGCGTGCCCCGCTCAAGTCAGAGAGCAGTTTAAACATTTTGTATCCAAGGCGGCGATGGACATTGACGGCCTTGGCGAAAAGACACTTCTGCAGATGATAGACAGGGGTTTGATAAAGGATCCCCCTGATCTTTACGATCTTCGAAAGGAAGACGTCCTCGGGCTTGAAAGGATGGGCGAGAAATCCGCTGAAAACCTCCTTCAGGCGATTGAACGGAGTAAAAAAACGACCCTTGCTAGACTTATTTACGCGCTGGGTATTCGACATGTCGGAGAACATACAGCCGATATTCTGGCCAAACAGTTCGGAAGTATAGAAAGTCTGCAGGAAACCACCGAGGAGGAATTGACCGGTGTGCATGAAATAGGCCCACAAACCGCCGAACAGATTGTTTCCTATTTCGCCGATGGATCCAACCGTCGAAACCTGAGGCGGCTCTTCGAAAAAGGGGTTTCTTATGAAACCCCGGCCGGGACACCGTCATCCGACCTTGCCGGAAAGACATTCGTCTTAACCGGCTCTCTCGAATCTATGACACGGTCGGAAGCGAGAGACCTCATCACCGCAAAAGGCGGCAAACTGGCCTCTTCCGTCAGTAAGTCAACCAATTACGTCGTAGCCGGTGCCTCCCCCGGCTCCAAGCTTCGCAAGGCCGCCGAACTAAAAATTGAGATACTCGACGAAAAGGCATTTTTGGAGATGGTCTCCGGCGAAAAATCAGAAATCCAGTAGTAACAGGGAGGAGGAATATGGGAAAAAAGCGGTTGAAATTGATCATTGAAGGCCGGGTTCAGGGTGTTTGGTTCAGGGATTCCACGCGTCGCCAGGCTGTTTCCACCGGGGTTGGCGGATGGGTGAAAAACAGGGCTGACGGAAAGGTGGAAGCGGTTTTGGAAGGAGATGCCGATTCGGTCGACCGGCTTGCACAATGGTGCCGTCAAGGCCCCCCGGGTGCCGGAGTCACCGGGGTACATGAACAGGAAGAGCCCTGGACAGGAGAATTCGATTCATTCAATATTATTTTTTAATCCCCCTTTTTGACGAGGCTGGCATATGTCTATTATTCGCTTTTCGAAACTCGTTCTTTTTCTTTTTATCGTATCCTGCAGCGGGTTGGTATCAGGCTGCGGGATGATCAAGTCGGCCGGGGAGAAATTGTCCCCGACTACCCTGATCAGTAAGATAAAACCGCGCGCTGCTCATTTAAAAAAGAGGATCATCGTGTTCGACCCGGTCGATCAGGCGGGCTATGGCCCGGAAACTGCCGCAGGTATTTCAGAAGTAATGAAAAAATCATTCGAAAAAAATTCCAGGTTCATAATCCAGCCCCCCCCTCAGGATCTCGAATGGGCTGACGCAGACGGAGGAATCGACCTGGGAATCGCAGCGCCTGTGGAGATCTTGGACTACTGCTCCCAAAAAGGCATAAGCACAATTGTCACCCTGGTATTAAGCCCTGTTGAAAACACCCCCAAAACCACCGGCATCTGGCCGTTCAAATCACAGTCCATTGTATTCTCGATTCCCGTACGGCTTACCGCTCTCGATGTGGCAAGTGGAACGATTTTGCACAGCAGCGCCGTCTTAGAAGAGAAAACCATGAAATTGATCGATGCGGAAATGAGTACCGATCGCGAGCTTCTTAACAGATTCGCCGAACGGATAAAATCCGATATTGTTCCGCAACAGGTCGATGAACTAATCGAAAATATGGATCAGCATCGCTGGAAAGGGAAAATATTATCGTTTGAAGAAGGCAGAGCGACCATAAACGCGGGCACGGATATAGGGGTCGAAAAAGGCAGCCGCTTCGAAGTGCTTAATGAAGGTATACAGGTCGAAACCAAGGAAAATAGAACATTAACCGTGCCGGGCCCCGTACTCGGAGAACTGGTAATCACCGTACCGGGCACGCAGACATCCATTGCCGAACCTGTGGATAACCGGGATTTCGAGTCGGGGCTCTATATTCGCTACAAACCCTGAAAAATAACAGCAGGTAGAAGACTTCCTGACGTAAAGGCCGAAATCGGCAAGCAAGCCCAGGATGTGATTTATAAAAGCATTTCCCTCGCCCGAGTGACGGCACCATCGGTGATTTCTTTTCCCGCGAGCATGCGTGCAATTTCCTTTACCCGCGCATCGCTGTCCAGCTCGGCGATTACAGTCGACGTACGCCCGTCTGTGACTGCCTTTTTCACAAGGAAGTGTGTCTCCGCCTGGCTGGCTATTTGTGGGAGATGTGTAATGCAAAGAATTTGATGGTAGGCCGCAAGTTTCCGCAGTTTCTCACCGACAACCTCGGCAGTTGCACCGCTTATACCCGAATCCACCTCGTCGAAAATCAACGTCTCCACCGAGGCGGTACCCGCAAGAATCGTTTTGAGCGACAACATCAGGCGGGACAATTCTCCACCGGAAGCAATTTTTACAAGCGGCTTCAGTTCCTCCCCAACATTCGTGGAAATAAGGAATTCAACCCGGTCCATTCCGTCGGGTCCGATCCGCTCACCGTTATCCTGCATTGAAACGCGAAATCGGGTGTTTTCCATATGCAGCTGAGCAAGCTCCCTTTCAACCGCTGCTTCCAGACGATCAGCCGCCTCGCGCCTTGCAGCTGAAAGGGATGTAGCTTCTTTTCGCATACATTCCAACAGGCCTTCCAGTCTATTCTCCGCTCCCTTCAAACCACGTTGTACCTCTTCGTCCTTGAATATCCGCGCCGCAGTCTGTTCACGGTATGCAAGAACCAACGATATAGAACCGCCATATTTGCGCTTTAATTCATTTAAAACAGCGATCCGTTCTTCAACCTCAGACAGCCTTCCCGGATCTATTTCAACTCCCCTGCGCGCATCCCTGAGAGCAAAAGCGACGTCTTCAATCCTGGCCTGAAATTCTTCGAGACTTTCCTTCAGTTGGTTCAATCGGCCGTCGATCCCTGATGCCCTGGCCACTTTTTTCGTACCTTGAGAAAGCCTGGAAACGACCGAACCATTGCTCTCGTAAAGAAGATCATAAGCCTCAGCCAGTGCAGTCAACAACTCTTCCGCATGCTGAAGGCGGCTTCGCTCCTCGGCCAGCAACTCGTCTTCATCGGTTTGCAAGCCGGCCGCATCGATTTCTTGCACCTGAAACATCGCCAGTTCCCTATTGGATTCCGCCTCCTTGATTGCTCTTTTCAACTCGCTGATCTCGCCTTCAGCGGCGACGGCTTCTTCGTATAATCCTTTCACCACTTCACGACGTTCCGAAAGCATGCCGAATTCATCGAGCAGAAAAAGATGATTATCAGGGCGAAGCAAAACCTGGCTTTCATGCTGGCCTGAAATGTTGATCAACATGCCCCCGAGTTTCGAAAGCATGGAAAGCGTTGCGATGTTGCCGTTTATAAAAACTTTATTCCTGCCCTCACGATTGATTGTGCGTTGTATCAGAAGCTCTGTGTCAATTGGATAACCCATTTCTTCAAGCGCCGCAGCCACGCCAGCCTGTTCTGGGATTGAAAACAGGGCACCCAGCCGGGCCTCCTCGCAACCTGTGCGTATCAAGTCGGACGATGCTCTTCCTCCAAGCAATAAATTCATCGCGTTGATTATGATCGATTTACCGGCCCCGGTCTCTCCGGTTAACGTGTTTAACCCCGGCTTCAAAGAAAGCTTCAAATCCGTGATGATGGCAAAATTGCTTATATGAAGTTCATTCAGCATGCAGGAATCCGGTCAATATTTCGGTTCTCTATACTCCCGACACATTTCAGGTGATACTCTCGACCCGCCTGATGTTGATCGCCCGGTGTGCCACAATGGTTTAAAATTATTTTTTATTTTATCACCCGGGAAGGCCGCGTCAAAGAGTTTTCATGGTTCCAAATAGTTTTCGGGCATTATCGAGGAGAAAATTAGCAGTGCCCATCCGGAAATGCCGGACTGGCACAGCGAAGTTCCCAGATTGGAAATGAGGGATTTTGTCCAAGATCAAGGAAAACAAGATTTAATCTACATGCCGCCAGTAATAAAATCCTCTTTTTTCACCTGTTTCTTTCAATGCTACAATATTGCCGTCGGCCGAACTGAAATATTCTATCTCTGTTCCGTCCGGCATCCTCAGTATCCGAGGAAAGGATACAATTGATGGAAATAAAATGCCGGTGGGAACGACTGTGATACTTTCACCGGGATGGTCGAGGTCCGGGATCTCAATCATATCTTCTTCATCGATCCCCCCTCCCCCGGAGATTTCGACCTTTGGCGTTTTCAGCCTTCCTCCGGTACATGCATTTATTTCATGAACTATGGAATTCCCGCCGGCAGCGCACGAAGAACTCTTCGGAACGTTGCTGATCACGATCGCCTCCCCGTCCCTTATTATTGGGTCCCTGACGACCCGTTCTTTTGGAAGCGGAAGATCGAAAAACCATCCCGCATGGTTCCTCACTGAACAAGAAGGGTTAGGCGCCTGCCCGTCGTCTTTATCCCGCCCGGTCACCCAATCCGGTTCAAAATCAGAGAGAACGCGCAAATAACGTCCTCCAACCATCTCATAATAGACTTCCACCTGTTCGAGCAAACCTACCGTTTGCGGCTGATTAGAAAGCTGCCGTGCCGCACCCCTTTGGAACTTTCCCAAATATTCGGAATCATCCCCGTCGTCGCCGTAATCCCATATCCCATAAATCGTCTGTGTGGAAAAAGCTGAAACATCCGTGTTTCCGAGATACTTTCCGGTGGCAAAGACGACAATATAACCCGGCATCGACCTAGAACAGTGGTACATCACATCCGGCCGCGTGGTGATTGGCTGGGGAATTCCATCTTCGTCCCCGGCCTGAAACAGCGGCTTCGGGTTGATTCCATTGCTGTATGCCACTTCCCAGTTCGATGCATCGGAAGCCGTCAGATCGAATTTCCACAGGTTACCTTTGAGATCCCCGGCGTAGGCATAATCCACCTTGGCGTCGTTGTCGGTATCCACAACAATAGGGGTGGACAGCCCGTTGCAGCCTCCGACACCTGTGTCGATCCGGGCGATACAGGCCCCGGTAGGCAAGTCCAGGACAAAAAGTACGGCATTTTCGTTGGGGCTGCTGTAGCCATTGCCGAAAATCACGATCCAGCCTTCGTTCGAATTCACTATTGAAGGGATACTGTAACTATAACCGATATCCAAACTCTCTGTTTCCGGAGTTGATAAACGTGGGTATTCCCACATCACTCTCTCAGCAAGACCGGCTTCAGAGTAAACCGTGAATGGATCTGATACATCCAGGCAATAGAAACCTCTGCCCCCGCGCCCAAGTCCGCCTGCAAGATATATCCCGCTCCCTGTTTCCTGGATCGTGGGGGTCAAATCCACAAAATAATGGTGTTCATAGGATGGAGAAGTCAGCTCCCGAAGGTTATGAAAAACAAGGCTCGGCACATATGCGAACAGCTCTTCTCCGTCCGAGGCGTTCAGAGCATGAAGCATTCCATCGTTGCCGCCTACGTAAAGGACGCCGTCCTGATATACCGGAGAAGCATGGACGATATCCCCCATCAACGATGCCCTGTTCCGAAAATATCCTCCGTTTGAGATCTCCTTCGCCTTGTTTCCCCGGAGGTATTCAAGCCGCTCTGCTCCGATGCCATCATCCATACTCCAATCCGGGTCCAGGGCGGATTTCTGCCTTTCGGTCATATCCGAAAACCGAAACGGCACCCCTTCGACTCCGTTAAAAGTAGCAATCAAACGACCCGCGTTCCAGTTTCCGGCATCGAGGAGCCTTGCAGCGCTCCAAAGCGGCCTGTCCCTCAATACCATGCCGCTCACCTGGTCAATCGGATAAGCTTTGACATCACCTGTCCAGCCATCCGTGGAATACTGCGCCTGGTAAATTGCTGTGCCGGCATGAAGGGCTTCACCGTTTATCGACACCGATGCCCCGTAATTTACGCGTTCCATTACATCAGCAGGCGACGCCAACGGCTGAATGTCCAGCGGTACATCGGAAATATCCAGGCATAGCACAGCCACCGCCCACCGCAGGCAGACCCTCATTATCATCCTATTCATTGGACCCCACGATCAAAATATAGAAAACTTAGAATCTTTTTCGATACCCGGCTTCCACCAGGCAACGGCCTCTCGGGCCACCGAAACGTCCGAAAACCACATAGGAATGAAGGTTGTTTCCCCCCATACCCAGGGAGCTCCCGGCTGCAATTCCCTGGTCCACCGCGGCAAAGCGCGTATTGTTGTCAAGTGAAGAGCATGACGAGGCAGAACTACTCCATCCGGGTGCTCCAATATCAGCTACCATTCCCTCCTTGGCACAAATCCATGAAATCGAGCCTGAACAGAGAATTTCGACCGACGCATCTTCGATTTTTTGAGCAGCCTCCATTGCCGCAGACTCCGCAAGGTAGAACCCCTGTTTGAAAATTTTGTCGTTTGCCGCCGATTGGACTTCAATCATGGAAATCGTGGTGGCGCCTATGCCAAGGAAAGTCAATAAAACCAGCATCAGCATCGTTAGGACGATCGCCGCACCGCTCTCATCTGCCACTGCATTGGCGATTCGGTTATACATAAAGATAAAGCTCCATTTTCTGCCCCATTCAAATTTGATGTCTTTAGCCCGGCTCATGCTGCGTTAATGCTCACAATCCGGGCTTCAAACAGGCAAGGACGATACTCCTGGTTATACCCTTTTCGTTCCAGGACACGGTGACTGTAATTTTTTTCATATTGTTCATTGGCTCGTTTTCCTCAACATTCCAGGTTATCGTGTATTCTGGAGGGGAAGATGAGGCTGAATGGCCGCCTCCAGAGAGAAGGTCATCTCCATAAGGCAAGGATAAAAGCAGCTCCATCCTGTCCTGTGCCCGTTTTGTCGCCTCGGTTGCCTTGTACGCGCCAGCGGTTGCCCTCAGCGCCGAAGCCTGCAGTGCTGCAACCGAAAGCAGCCCAAAGGCCAGGATGGAGATCGCGATAATGATTTCGAGCAGCGTGAATCCTTGCTGTGATTTTATCTTCTCTTCCCTCACAATCCCAGGTTCCTGCAGAATATTTCGGTGGCGAGACTCCGGCGCCTGAAGCCGTCGTTCCTGGCCTCTAGAACCGGATTCACCAAATCGATAAGATTGTAATAATCGGTTGTGTCTATATATTCAGGATCAGCCACGGTCGACCTCGCAACGATTGTTATCTGAATGCTTCTTATCCTTTTAAGGTTCGTTGTGACATTACCGCTTCCGTCGTCATCGAGAATTACGCCATCTTCATCGATATACCGGAAATCAAGCGAATCGATATTGAGTGCAAGGGGTTGGCGATTTCCACCGCCTTTTGCCCGACCGATGTCGGTATCCCCATCGCCTCCGGAATCATAAAGTGAATAGGTAACGTCTTCCCTTGACTGTATTGTTCCATCTCCGTCGAAATCAGCCGTAAAACGAAGAAGAGAAGCCCGGGCCGTCACGATGCCTGCTCCGGCCCTTCCGGTGGGATCGCAGCCTGCCGACCGCACATCCCGCTCTATGAAATACATTGCAGCCCGCAGATTTTGCTGGAGTTCCGCCATCTGCAACTGGATGCGATATGACTTCTGTTGCGCAAAATATGCCGAAAAAACCGCACACATCACCACGGTGCTTATGGTCATCGCCGCCATCAATTCAATCAGGGTGAAACCTGCTGTGTCCGGTGATGGAGTTGATGAAAAATTTTCCTTCATCATTCTATCCGGATACTCCCGGTTGCAGAAACTACTACACGCGACTCGCCCCCTCTGTTATTTTTCAGAAACGCAGACCCTGCGCCGAACCCCCCGCTATTGTTTCGGGTAAAGCCGTTTCCTCTGAAACCAAGCACTGGAATTCCATCGTCATTTTCCAAAAAAGTTATACCAGCACCACTTTTTGATGTATCCCACGAAACACCAGGGTAGCCCTGGGAAAAAAGCACACGAACGATTGTAATGTCACCAGATGAAAATTCCATGTTGTCGTCGTTATCGATGTAAACTACATAGTCATATATGAGCCCTTCCACAGGCTGCAGGAACCCTATGGCACATGTCCGCCCCCGGCCTATTGCCGTAGATCTGGCAAGGTTAAGGTTGGCTGCCAGTTGACGACTGGCCTGTTTCAGTCGGTAGCCGGGCAACCAGCCCCGTACAGACGGAATTGCAACAGCTGCTAGTATGCTGATTATGCAGACGATAACCATGAGCTCAGTCATACTGAAGCCGGATTGCCTCAAAGGCTTCAGGCGGCCGGATTTTTTGAAGGCCGAATGCATTTTCATAACTTCTGTAATACGGATGAAACGCTCCTTTTGATGAGAGCATAGCAAAACAAATGCCATTTGAACCTTTGATCAGATTAATTTGGACATAAATCATAAACCTCGGAGATTTTTCTCTAACTATTTTAAATCACAGTTTTAATCTGAAAAATATTTACAGTTGCTCCTTTAGCCTGAAGCCGGCACCCTCAGGATTCTTTTAAAATGGTTCCCGCCCGCCTTCTCAATGCACAAATTTCATGACTTCAAGTATATTAAATTGTACATTACGGTCCAAATTCTCATTCAGTGCCTATCCGGAAATGCTGGACAGGTACGAACGTCGTTTCCAGGTCGGAGGTTTATTCCCGATTTTTCCATGGTAAAGGTTTTTGGGAAATGGATTATTTTGAACTCCATACGATGACAATGATCGTATTGTTTATCTCGACTTTCACGCGATCAACGATCGGCTTCGGTGATGCGGTGATCGCCATGCCGATATTGGCGATCATGCTTGGCATTAAGACCGCAACGCCTGTCGTAGCACTTGTCGCCTGCGTAATTTCCATTTCAATCGTTTACAAAAACCGCCCCTCCATCGATTTTGGAAGCGTGCTCCCACTGGTTGTCTCCTCGCTGCTGGGAATCCCCATCGGCCTGCTTATGCTCAAAGGGGTATCGGAAACCTTGATGAAAACCCTTCTCGGTTTGGTCGTCGCCGGATACGGCACGGTAGGACTGCTTCGGCCACCGCTTGCCAAAATTGATGAACGAAGAAGCATTACCTTTCTCTGCGGTTTTATCGCAGGCATTCTCGGAGGCGCGTACAATGTGAACGGCCTGTTGATAGCCATGTACGGCTCCATGAAACGTTGGCCCCCTCAGCGGTTCAGGGCCACCATGCATAGTTATTTCCTCCCCACCGGATTTTTCATAATGATCGGACACGGTATATCCGGCCTATGGAACTTCCGTGTATTCACGTTGTTTGGATTCGCGTTACCCGCCGTGCTTCTTGCTATCTATCTGGGAGGAAAGGCGAACCGCTCCATTCCTCCCAGCGCCTTTGAACGCTATGTAAATGGATTCCTGTTGATTCTGGGTGTCCTCCTGATTTTCCGCAGTACCTGAATCCACCACTCATTTTTCAATGAATAATATGAAAAAATATTCACCGAAAAACTATAAGCCGGCTGCAGTCCCGAGGGGTGACTGATTTTCAGCATTGGCCGGTGAGCTGCCGGCGGGCTTGACGGCTAGGCCGACCTGCGATATTACCTCCAGCAGAACAACAAATCGACACGGGGGAAACTGTATGCCTGAACATGGTTTCATATTGAAATGGGAAAAGACAATCCACGAACTCGCTGCGCACGCATTCTTTTATTTTCACGAAAGAACCGGGGCGGAGGTTCTGTCTATTGTAAACGACGATGAAAATAAAGTATTCGGCGTGACGTTTCGTACCCCGCCGTCGGATTCCACCGGAGTGGCCCATATTCTCGAACACTCCGTACTTTGCGGGTCGAGGAAATACCCCGTAAAGGAACCCTTCGTTGAGCTGCTGAAGGGCTCCCTCCAGACTTTTTTGAATGCCTTCACCTATCCGGACAGAACCTGCTACCCGGTGGCAAGCCAGCATCTGGAAGATTTCTACAACCTGGTGGACATTTACCTGGATGCTGTATTTTATCCTAGGCTTACCCGGGAAATTTTCATGCAGGAGGGTTGGCATTATGAAATCGATCCGGACGGCGGCCTCTTGCATAAAGGCGTGGTATTCAACGAAATGAAAGGTGCATATTCTTCGCCGGACCATCTGCTTGCGGAATATTCGCTGCAATCTCTTTTCCCGAACACCCCTTATGGACTCGATTCGGGCGGCAACCCGAAAGTGATCCCGGAGCTCACCTTTGAGCAGTTTTCTTCTTTTCACTCACGTTTCTATCACCCTTCGAACGCCCGCTTTTTTTTCTGCGGCGACGATCCTTCGGACCGCCGCCTGGCAGTCCTGGATGAATATCTGCGGGAATTCGACCCACTTTCAGTGCAATCCGACATTCCGGCCCAGCCTGAATTTTCTGAGCCCCGGCGGATGAAGCGCTCCTTTGCTTCAGGTGACCAGGAATTCTCCACTTCCAGGGGGATGGCGACCGTAAATTGGCTGCTGGCAGAAAATACGGATGTGAACACTAATTTTTCGATGCATGTACTTGAATACATCCTTCTAGGTATGCCCGGCTCGCCTCTTCGCAGAGCACTCATAGACTCCGGGCTCGGTGAAGATCTGGCCGGGGAAGGTCTCGGGACGGAATTGAGGCAAGGTTATTTTTCAACCGGCCTCAAAGGCGTTGCGCTGGAAAAACTCGAAGCGGTGGAGCCGCTCGTTCTCGAAGCACTGGTCTCGATCGCGGAAAATGGAATCGATCCTGAAATGGTTGAAGCGGCGCTAAACACCATTGAATTCAGGTTCCGTGAAAACAATACCGGCAGATTCCCTCGCGGGCTGATACTCATGCTTCGCGCTGTCACCACCTGGCTCTACGGTGGAGATCCCACAGCATTGCTGGCCTTTGAATCCCCTCTCGAAAAAGTTAAGGCATCCGCAAAAAATCCTGGGTTTTTTGAAAACTTGATACGCACAATGTTCCTGGAAAACCGCCATAGAACAACACTTCACCTGGTACCTGACCCGGAGCTCGGGGCGGCAGAAGAAAAAGCGGAAAAACAAAGGCTGGCTGATGTGCGTGCAGGCATGGATCAAAAACAAATCGAGGGAATCTCCCAGGCCGCCGCCGAACTGCAAAAATTGCAGCAGACACCTGACCCGCTGGAGGCACTGGCATCTATTCCAGTGCTGAAAAGGGAGGATCTGGAACAGTATAATAAAAAGATCCCGTGTGAAGAACTCTCAATCGAAGGCACCCGCGCACTGTATCACGAACTTTTCACAAGTGGGATCGTGTACCTTGATATCGGTTTTGATCTCCACGTGTTGCCTGAGCATTATATCCCTTTTATCCCCCTTTTCGGCCGATGCCTGATTGAAATAGGCACCGAAAAAGAGGATTTCTCCTCCCTCGGCAGCCGGATCAGCAGGATAACGGGCGGGATGTCCCCGCATCCCCTCACAGCATCCGTTCGTGACTCCCGACAATCGGCCGGCTGGCTGTTTCTGAGAACCAAGGCCGTTGAATCCCGACTGCCTGAACTTGTCGATCTTCTGTACGATATTCTACTTCGGATGAATCTCGATAACCAGGGTAGATTCTCCCAGATACTGCTGGAAGAAAAAGCACGGCTGGAAGAAAGCCTTATCCCGAGTGGTCATAATATTGTCAGCACCCGGCTGAGGGCTCATTTCAACGAAGCGGGTAAAGCGGCCGAGCAAATGGGCGGTGTCAGCCAGCTTTTTTTTCTCCGTGGTCTTGTCGAACGCGTCAAGAACGACTGGCCCTCCGTACGGAAAATCCTGGAAAATATCCGCCGAAAGTTGATCAACCGTCGTGCTGCCATCGTCAATATAACCTCCAGCGCCCTCAATGAAGCCGCAGACACGGCGGCGGCGGTTCTTGCATCTATCCCCGAATATCCCATAAAACACACCGAATGGAACTGGCCGCAGAACAGCCCATTCGAGACACTGACTATCCCGAGCCAGGTCAATTACATAGGAAAAGCGCTGGATTTGTTCACCTCCGGTTATGATTTCCATGGCTCTTCGCTTGCAATCACCAAGTATCTCAGGAATTCATGGCTGTGGGATCGGATCAGGGTCCAGGGAGGCGCATACGGAGCATTCTGTTCACTTGACAGGTTTGCAGGGATACTTACCTTCGTCTCTTATCGGGATCCCCAGGCCGACCATACCCTTGAGGTATATGATGGTGCAGCCGAGTATCTTCAAAACCTTGTGCTGGAGGAAAGGGAGCTTACAAAAGGCATTATAGGAGCTATCGGCGACATTGATGCGCATATGCTCCCCGACGCTAAGGGTTTCGCGAGCCTGGCCATGTATATCACCGGAGACGACGAAGTGCTGCGCCAGAAAATACGGGAGGAGGTTCTCGCCACGAAAAACAGCCACTTCAGGGAATTCGGTCGAATACTTGCGGATAGCCGGGAAAAGGGAATCGTCACCGCCCTTGGATCTCCATCTTCCCTACGGGGGCGTTTTACAAAAGGTCCTGGTGACCCCATGGAAATAAAAGTCCTCTAGTTTCCACCCTGAAATTGTTCTTTTACCCAATCCCCCGAACGAAGTCGGGCAAGTCCGCGTTGAACTGCAGCCTCGCTTAAGCGGGGTGCTGTTCTATAACGTCCCGGCCCAGAAAACAACTGCCGGCTTTTCGTCTTTATTGGTTATCACCTGACGGTTTGGATTGGCGAAATAATGTACTGCGTCACCCGCTCTCATCTGTATCGTCCTGTCGGCATGGACCAGTTCAACTGCTCCGTCCAGGACACAAAGAATTTCCTGCCCGTTTTTAATATTCTTACGCACCGGGATCGAAGCGCCGGTATCCATGTGAAGGATAGCACTGTCCAAACCCTGGCGGTCTTCCGGCGAAAAGAAGCGTCGCGTCGCAAAACCGGTATGGGGCAAATCAACCTCGTCCCACTCCGAACGCGGGATATATACCAGTTGTTCGTGTTTGTTGATTTCATTCAGCAAATCGCCGGCATTGACCCCCAATGCATTGCAGATATTTATTAAAGTGTCTACCGAGGGCGAATTGACGCTGTTTTCGACCTGGCTTAAAAACCCTTCCGATATTCCTGCTTTTTCCGCAACTGACCGAAGTGTAAGTTTTTTCTGTTTTCGATGTTTCCGTATGAGCAAACCTAAATTCATCTTTCAATCTCCATCACCCGCAGCGAGCCCTTTCCCCCTCTGCAGATCAATTTCTTGAGTTATAATAAATCTTAACTTATACTAATATATTTGATAAGTCAACACAGCGGGTTACAATCGAGTGGCCAGGAACAGCCTGTTCTGAAAATTTTTTTATCTAGGCCTGATTCGAAACTCTTGACTTCAACAAAAGTTCTATTACAATAGCCATATTCATCCAGGGCCTCGCAAATGAGGGAGGCTGGTTTCCTTACCGGAGGTATTTCCATTGTTATTCGTGGCGGCCTTACGTGTGGGAGCATGGGAACTTTACGAAAGGAGGTCGTCATCATGGCAGATGGTACAGTGAAGTGGTTCAACGAGCAAAAAGGCTTCGGCTTCATTGAGCAGGAAAATGGTCCGGATGTATTCGTCCATCATTCCGGCATCAATGGAGTTGGATTCAAAACCCTTAATGAAGGTGATCGTGTTACCTTTGACCTGGAACAAGGGAAAAAAGGCCCTGCAGCAGTCAATGTAACCGTTGTTTAAGCCCTACCGAGACCTTTAAGCCTCCCGCGGTCTCCGCAGGGGGCTTTTTTTTTGGCGGTTTAAACGGCACCATGGAAGGTCGAGCATCGTTAATTGGATTTTAGCGTTCATCCGGAAATAATGGATGGAAATTAACCTGAACGAATGATTCGAACCTATTTCCCTTGGACTGTTCACGGCGGGGGAAAACCGCCGGGGAAGGAGCATGTTTTGGATTCAGGTGACACCGTTTTTCAAATCGAATTTTCGAATTCCCGTCAGCAAACCGAGATCTCTCTTTCCAGCTTATACAGCAAAACTGTTGAATTTCTGGAGCATTACGCCGAACCCCATCTGACTGGGAAAAATTTCTCGAACCTTGTCGGTGAAGGCAGCGGAGAAATCCGGTTGGCCCGCCTTTTGGCAGCGGCTGGTTTCGAAAATGATGCCGGTGGGTTTTTTGCCGAACTGACCCGAAAATTGAGTCGCATAAACGGCGGCGAAAATTCATCAGTAGAGGTTAACAACAATAAGATACCCTCCCTTTTGTGCATCTCACTGCTGGAACTGATGATGCCCGGAGATAAATTTATATCAGTTAAAGATGTGGCTCAGTTTGAAAGCCTCACCAATCAAACTGTTCCGGGCAGTGAGCGGGATATGCTGCAGGAGGTCATCGACACTTACCCTGTAAGGCTTTCAATGCACGCACTTCGCCAAATGCGGGTATCCGGTGCCGTGGGGTATCAGTACGCTCCATTCGTCCAGGAGCTGGATCCGGTCGGCCAGGTAAACACATGGATCGGACAGTTTCATGACGGGCTCCTTGAGCAGATGTACAAAAACCGGCTTATTTTTCTGCTCAATATGAGTTGCCCCGTATACTGCCGGTTTTGTTTCAGAAAACACAAGGACCTCCGCAATCAACCGAACCCGACGCCGGAAGATGTGCTTCGAGCGGTCGAATACGTCCGTAACACACCAACAATAAAAGAAATCGTTATCACCGGAGGAGATCCTTTCCTTTCCAAAAAGAACATGATAACCGCAATCGACGGTTTGAAGGAAATCCCTCACGTTCAAACATTACGCCTTGCAACCAGGTGTGTATCGTATTATCCACATTTATTCTACGACAAGGACCGGTTCTGGCTCGAGTATCTAAAAATGAAAAGCATAGAGCTCGGGATGAAGGGAAAACGCATCGAGCTGGCCACACACTTCATCCACCCCGATGAAATATCCATCCAGGCTCTTGACATCATTTGTGAACTGGTCTCGAACGGCATACCTGTATATGTCCAGACCCCATTCCTTAACGAATGTAACGATCAAGGACCTGAGTTGGTTCGGCTTTTCAGCCTACTGAGGGGAGCCGGGGCGGAACTCCATTACATTTATATACCGTGCAGTCCGATACAAGGAAACAGTGTCTACTGGGCCCCGATTTCAAAAGGTCTCAATGTCGCGGGCCATCTCCGCGCACACCTTTCAGACCGTGTAATTCCCAGAATATGTACAGCTACGCCTATAGGAAAGATCGACTGGTTTTCGAGCGGCTGGGCGGCCGAACAGGATGAGTCCAATGAACACTTCATCTGGATCAGAACCCCATATACACCTGCTTTTTTTAAAGATTTTGCTGAAAAGGTTGGAAGCCAAAGCGTCGTCAGGCAAAACACCGAAGGAACACTGGACGCCAGATTCATGGCCGAAATCGGTGATGATTCTTTATTCCTAGGGAAAAGATCAGCGGTGTCAAGCGGGGATGAAGAAAGCCACATGGATTCACTGGCACGTTTCAGGCAGGAAGCGGTGCAGAGCCAGAAAATCGGCTGTTCCGTGGCGCCTGTAGGCTCACTCAGGCTTTCCAGACCTCATGAAACACGCGTAGAACTCGACGCCGCCGGTGGTGACCCGGAATTGGACTACATCCGCAATGACGACCGCGTAACCGATGTACTGATCACATCGGAAACCGACGCAATCGACAGGCTTCACGAAGTGGGCCTCTTGATTGAAAAAATTCGTCACATACGACACGTAAATGCGGTTCGACTCCGGAGTGTTAAATTCAATTACAACCCCGAAATTTATAGTGATGCCGTGATATCCGGGCTCGCCCGCTTGAACAACCTAAATGCATCCAGTCCTCTACGGCTGGAGATCGAAACACAGTTCCTACATTCAAGCGAGGTCAAGGCTGCTCACGGAGAACTCGCTTCCCGTCTACGACGGCACGGTGTTACGGTTTACGTCAACATACCACTCCTCCATGGAATCAACGACAGCGCCACTGAGATTCACAAAATAGCCTATACCCTCCGAAGCCTCGGGATGGAGTTTCACCATCTTTATGTCGCCGGGCATCCCACCCAAAGGTACTGGAGCCGCACTCATCCAATTGATGTCCCTGATGTAACCGACATCGCTTCCAAGGTCCGCATGGAAGGGAGCGGCAGGGAAATTCCAAGATACATAATAATGACCGAACTTGGAGAAGTGGATTTCGGGCTGACCTCAAGACTTTTCAGAAGAAACAGCGGCCTCGCTGCTGTGCTTTTGCCTTACGATCTCGAATACTACATGAACCTCTATCCAGGGTTCGGCTGGCCTCCACATATCCAGGAGGACTCTAACGGGCATCCGATCGTTCAGGTACCGGGGCTCACCTCTTCAGACGATTTTTTGATTTATCCTTCGCCCGTTTCTTAGAAGGTGAAAACCATTTGACTCAAGCCGAAAACTCCGACCTTTCAAACAAAATTGACGGGTCGGAGTTTTAGCGGACCATCCCGCCGGTACAGGAGCTTCAAACTCCCCCCCGCCGGTAAACGATTGCCCCGTCAAATATCGTCATCTCGACCTTTGTGTCGATAATCTCCATCGGATCGATGGTAAAAATATCTCTGTCAAGAACGACGATGTCCGCGAATTTACCTGGTGTTATCGTCCCGAGTACATCGGCACGCCGGTAATACTCGGCAGGGGAAACCGTGTAGCACCGCAACGCTTCTTCCACGCTCAGGCATTGGCGAGGGTACCATCCTCCCCGGGGTGTGCCGTCTGACCGCCGCCGATTGACAGCCGCGTGGATATTGACGAACGGGTTTGCGTCGCACACCGGGGCATCGGAGCCGAAAAGCACCAGTACTCCGGCCTCGAGCATTTCCTTGAACGGATATGTAAACCGTCCTCGGTCCCCAACCGATTCATCTATCATGTTGATGTCCAAAATCATGTTATGGGGCTGCATGCACACAGGGATTCCAAGTGATGCAAGCCTTGAGACATCATCGGGGCGAATCATCTGTGCATGTTCAATTCGGTGGGGTATCGCAGGAGGTATGAAAGCGCCCCGTCTTTCAGACCATTGATCGAGTTCCTGCAACAAATCGATCAATTCCCGGTTTGCCCGGTCTCCGATAGCATGCACGACAACCGCCATGCCCGCCTGCTCGGCCTGCCGGTAAGCATTACGCAGGTGGGGCATCGGCGCGAGCGGCATACCGTATTCGGCATCCAGATAAGGCTCGATCAACCATCCGGTGCGGGCCCCCATTCCGCCGTCCGCAAAAAATTTAAGCGGCCCGATCCTTAGCCTGTCGTCGCCAAGTCCGGTCCTCAACCCAAGCTTTATGGCCTCTTCGATGTGCTCACCCGCGATACTCACCCAGCATCTCAGGTTCAAGTCGCCCCGCTCCCGCAGTACCTGCCATGCCCTCAGGGCGTCACCCCCTTCAAGCCCTCCCATAAGCCTCATGTCATGAAGAGCAGTCAGGCCCAACGAATTAAGCTTGGCGATTCCATCACGCATGATATCGTTCAGGGTCTCCCCTTTTTGCGACGGAATCGCGGTCTTTACCAGGTTAGCTGCAAGCTCACGGAGGACCCCCGTAGGACGCCCCGAAGCATTTTTTTCGATTACTCCCTCAGGCGGGTTCGGTGTGGAAGAATCGATTCCCGCCGATTCGAGCGCAAGAGAATTGACCGAGACAAGGTGGAGGTCGCAGCGCCAAAACGCGACCGGGTTCGCCGGCGCCGCGGCGTCCAGATCATCCCGCAGTGGCTTACGGTGGACCGGCCAGTCGGATTCGTTCCAACCGAAACCCACTATCCATTCGCCCGGATCCTGTTTTTCAGCCTCCTGACGAACCACCCCGAAAAACTCTTCGAAACTCCGGACACCGGAAAAATCCAATTGCTGTCTGCCGATAGACCAGTCATAAAAATGGAAATGGGAATCCATCATGCCGGGGATAACCGCATGTCCCTGAAGATCCACCCTTTCAGTGTCGCGTCCAGCCATACCAAGGATTTCACGACCGCTGCCCGCAGCCGTCACCTTTCCTCCGGCCACCGCCACCGAATCCACAACAGGGTTTGAACTGTCAAGGGTATGGATTACTCCGTTCGTCAGGATCAAATCAGGCTTATTCGTGATATCGGTCATGGGAAAATTCCTCCAGGCAGGCACCTTATAGCAAATTTACCCCGTGTGCAACCGTTTCAATTAAACCACGTCATCCACCGCCTAAGTTGGGTAAGGGTGGTGCTGAGAAATGTTTATTTGATACACGATTAGTGGTCAACTCGAAAGACAAAAGATGAGAGATTTCATCATTCGGGTGAGGGGCGGAGGTTGCAGCCATGGGTAGCACTAAGCCAATGGCTTCCGGCGCCTGAGCAAAAACCACACGGCGAAAACCGTAAATATCAAAAAGCCGACCGAGATCGGGCGGGTCACGAAGACACTCCAGTCACCTCCGGATATCGAAAGCGCATGCCTCAAGTTGGTCTCCAGAAGGGGCCCCAAAAAATAGTCCACTATCACGGTAGGAAGATTGATCCTGCATTTGGTCAGGACATAGCCCAGAAGACCGAAACCGACCATCACGAACACGTCGAAAACGTTCGCCGCATTGTTTCCCGCCTCCGTGGCTGCAATCCCTTCGAGAACCCCTTTGCCGAACATCTCCGGGAGAAACACCATCGACAAACTGCTGATTATCAAATCTCACACGGCTTCGAGCCTCATAAATCATGTGCATTTCCAGCGCGATATCAGGCGAAGTCCTTTCAGGCAACGAATACTGAATCCTTATCGATCAGGTGCGGGTCCCCTGTAATTTGTCAATGAAATCGACGATATCACTGCTTTTTAAAACAGACCTGCACAACTCAAGTTTTCGTTTCTTCTCCCGGGTGGTGAAATTCTCGGAGCCTGCATCCAGGCAATCGAAAAATTTCAAGGATTCCTGCTCAGGAGTAAATTGGCGTTCCGGACTTCCGGTCGCAGCCTCGATCCTGGCAGACAGGGTTTCACCGCCCTTCAGGTTCACATGAAGCTCGGCGGGAATAACAGCTGAGGAATCTTTCTCGAACTCCACCGACGAAATCCGTAAAGCCAATTCCGCCACATCCGTTCGCTCCCGAACGCATTCCGGAGCGAAATCACGAATCCCGGGAGCGCCGTAAAAAAACGTGTGAGCCGCCGTATAAGCGGCGCTGAACTGGGCATCCACCGTGGGATTGTCGCGGATGACGAAGGGAGTGCCGATCTGCGCCATGGATTGCGGAGGGAGGTAAACTGTTGCTGATTCGATCTCGGACGGATCGAACGTTTTTTGGCGCTTGATTTCAAGAGCCGCATCTATGACCGGGTGCGTGCATCGACAGCAAGGATAGGGTTTGACACTTATCCGGAGTGTTTGCTCAAAATCCCCGAGCCCGGTTTCCACATAACCGGGATCCATCCGTCCAGAGGTATAAAGCTGAGGAACACCGAAAGCACCTGTGATTATATGTTGAGCGGCCGTAAGGCCCCGTGAAGCAAAAAAAGCCGATTGCACGCCGGCACTTCCACTGAAACCGACCTGTATCCGCTTCGCCAGCCTCGCATCCGCAAGTGCTTGACGGTTTGCATGAATCTGCGAGTAGGCGAATCCGAAAGCATTACGCATCTCCGTTTCATCGAGTCCCAATAATCTACCACATCCGGCAGCGGCTCCAAAGGCACCCCAAAGCGTCGTGGGCAACCAGCCGGGATGCAGGTAAGGTATGAAGGCCATGCCAAGCCGGTTTGCCACCTCGAGCCCAACCGCCAGTGCGGCTATGAATTCAATTCCGGAGATCTTCCTGCGGGCAACCGGCATATGCCCGGTGGGATCGGGTCTACCCACCGCCTCTGCGGTTGCGAGCAGGGCCGGCACCACGACGACGCAGCCATGGTTCACCGCCGTGTCGTGGGTGTCGTCGAAATCCCTCGCATGTATCATCGCACCGTGAAGAAGCGCCGCGTTCGGTGCGCTTATTCTATCTCCGAAACCCAGGACCGTAGCATGCGGGGTTCCTCCCCATAAGAGCATGGTTTCCCTGACTTCAAGAATGCCTTCCGCGCTTGTCCCCGCCCATAGACAAGCGATCGTATCCACAAACAAATCCCGTGCCTTGTGCATGACCCTCTCGGGGATATCGGCGGAAGCCCGCGAAACCGAGTCCGCCACCAATCGATCCACTTCGAAAACGGATGAATTCATTCGATACTCCTGTATAGACTTTACCGGTTTTACTAAAAACCTAGTTTAGCGGCTTTCGACGCTTCAAAAGGAACCACACCGCGATGACGGTGAAGATCAGAAAACCGACCGAGATCGGGCGGGTCACGAAGACACTCCAGTCACCTCCGGATATCGAAAGCGCATGCCTCAGGTTGGTCTCCAGAAGGGGCCCCAAAAAATAGGCCACTATCACGGTGGGAAGATTGATCCTGCATTTGGTCAGGACATAACCCAGAAGACCGAAACCGACCATCACGAACACGTCGAAAACGTTCGCCGCATAGGTGTAAGCCCCGATAACACTGAAAACTACAATCCCGGAAAAAAGATAAGGTTTTGCCACCTTCGTCACGTGGCGCACATGCCGGATGAAAAACAAACCGAAGAGGAGAGCAAATACATTGCTTAGCAGCAGCAGAGTGAACAATGCATAAAGCATTTCCCCGTTGGTCTTCATGAACATCGGGCCGGGGATCAAACCCTTCATCATGAAGCCCCCCAGAATCAAAGCCGCCGCAAGGTTTCCCGGTATCCCCAGAGTCACCAGGGGAACAAGATTCGGGCCGTTCACCGCATTGTTCCCCGCCTCGGCCGCCGCAATCCCTTCGAGAGCCCCTTTGCCGAACATCTCCGGGTTTTTGGATGCCCGCTTAGAGGCGATGTAGGCTAAATAGGATCCCACGGTCGTTCCGATGCCGGGAATCATGCCTATGCACGCGCCGATCAGTGTGCCCCTTCCGATTGAGGGTAGTCCTTTTTTGAATTCACGCAAACTGACACGTTGATCCGCCTTGCGGGAAGAACCAGAAGCAACATCGGCATCTCCAAGAGAATTTTCCTTCGTCCCCGCCAGCCGGGAAAGAACCGATTTCTCCATTTGGAGAAGCACTTCGGAAAAAGCCAGCATCCCGATCACCAGGGACATGATGCTGAAGCCGTCGGCAAGTTCCATATAACCGAAAATCAACCTGGTGGTGCCCATGCCGGGGTCCGTTCCAACCGAACCGAACAAAAGCCCCAAGCCCGTGGCGATCATTCCCCGCAGCGGATTATCCGTCGCCGCCGTGCTGATCACCAGGAGGGAGAAAATGATGATGGATGTATATTCGGGCGGACCGATCTTGAGCGCGATCATAGCGACGGGGCCTGCCAGGAAAATCAGGACAAGATCGCTGGCCGCATCGGCCAGGGTCGAAGAAAACAAGGCCATCCTCAGGGCTTTCCCACTCTTGCCCTGCTTGGTCAGCGGATAGCCGTCAAGGCATGTGACCATAGCCTGCGGGGTGCCGGGGATATTGAACAGAATGGCCGGGATGGAACCCCCGAAATTACCCCCCTTGCACAATCCCATGAGCATCGCGATGCCCGCGACCGGTTCCAGGTAGAAGGTGAAAGGCATCAGCAAAACGATGGCCATTGTATCCGTCAAACCCGGGATCGAGCCCATCACCATTCCGAACGCGACTCCGACGGCCGCCCAGAAAAGATTCTCCGGAAGAAACACCATCGACAAACCGCTGATTAAAAGATCCCACACTGCTCTCCGCCTTTCGGATGTTTAAGTTTACAAAACCCTGTCAGAACAAAAAACCCTCGGGTAATGGATAATTGAGAATCCGCTCGATGACGATATTAACCACCAGCAGATACGCCACCGGTGTCAGCAATAACGGGATAGGCCTTCTCTCTCCCAGATATATCATGAAAACCGCTACAGCCAGAAAGCTCGACGAATAATAGCCCAGATAACTCATAGCCACGGCATACAGAACCATCAGCCCCACAGCACCGAGGCAGTAGCGCGATTCATAGAGAACAACCAAGAAGGATTTGCCTTCAGTCGAAAATATTCCTTTCCGGATTCCCCGAAATAAAAGTATGAGGCTGGGTATGGCTATAAAAAAAGTCGTGAATCGCGGATATAGCTTTTGTTCGTCACCTCTTATCTGTGTGGGAATCAAAAAGAACCACAGCAGAATGCAGAACAGGAGCAACACCATCCCCAGTTTTACGTCACTGTCGATTATTCTTTTCACGGAAGCCTCCAGGACTTCTCTGGAAAAAAGCAGCCCGACGTTTCCGAAAGGAAACGCCGGACTGTAATGACTATTTCACATCCTTGACATGTTCCGCCAGTTCCGGAACCGCCTTGACCGCTTTGCGGCAAATCCCTTCAAACTGCTTGCCTGTCAGGAATCGGGGTAGAAATCCCATCTTGGTCATGTTTTCCACCAGTGTTTTATCTTCCATCGCCTGTTTCAGGGCATTTTCGAGCTTTGAACGAATGTCTTCCGGAAGACCTGCCGGGGCAATCATTCCATAGTCCAGCATCGTTGAATATTCATATCCGAGATCGATTACATTTTTGACATCGGGAAAATACGGGACCTTGTCTGAGCCCAGGTTAACGATAACATTAAGTTTGCCGTCTCTCGCAGACTGATACGCAGGGGTTCCGGTGCCTGTCTCGCAGAGGTCAACGTGCCCACCGATAATCGCCGAAGAGGCGTCTCCGCCCCCTTTGAACAACACGTATTTAAGCTGGAGTCCTTCCTTCTTGGCGATTGCCTTTATCACTTCAAGCGCCCACTGCGCGCCCCCTGAACCCACCGAAAGCTTCCCGGGGTTTTCCTTCGCATAGGCGATAAACCCTTCGAATGTGTTAAAAGGCAAATCCGGTTTTGCAAAAAGAACCCGCTCCTGGGGTGTATAGCTGCCGATATAGGATAATTTATCCAAATCCACCACCGCGGCGTCCAGAAAAAAGGGGGCGGTCAATCCGAGCGGAATACAGCCGGAACCCAGTGTGTAACCGTCCGGCTTGGCGCCGAGTAACGATTTGATGCCGACGATTCCACCGGCGCCTCCCTTATTCACCACCACCAGCGGCTGACCCAGAGAGTCCTTCATTCGTTCGAAAACCATCCGGCCTGTAACATCCGACATGCCTCCGGCTCCCCATGGAACGATTACGGTAATGGGCTTCCTGGGATAGTCATCAGCGGCCGCAGCCGGGAAACAGATCGCGGCAACCACCACCATGGCCGTCAAGACTGCAAAAATCCTTTTCATGACTTCTCCTCCGATCATTCAGGTTTACACCACTGCCGCGGCCTTACAACCGCAGCCCGCCGCCGAAAGATTTCAGCGGAGCAAATACGGAACCTCCACCCACAATGCCTCCTCGGGACAGGACACCTCACAGGGGAGGCAAAACCAACAGTTTCGGTACCTGCCGAAAGGTGTACCGCACGAATAGCACCTTTCGGCTTCGGCCATTGCCTGTTCCCGGGTCAGCGTCTGTTCGATCTCTTTGAAATCTCCCGCGCCCTCAAATTTATGAGCAGGCAGTTTAACCCTCGCCCGATCGACGGCACCCGTAATATCGATTTCGAAATCCGTTACAACCGGACCCTGATACTCCCTGTTATAGGTAAGCGACTCCTCTCTTAAAAGCCGATCCACCGACACGGCCGCCCTCCGGCCGGATGCCATGGCGCCTACCACCGAAGAAGGCCCGGAGAAGCAGTCTCCGGCCAGAAAAACCTTCTCACGCTCAGTCTGAAGCGTAACCGCGTCGGCCGATTTCAGCTCCTCCGGGAACATATCGAGTGCATCACCGGCCTGTCCTATCGCAATGATCACATGATCACAGCGAATTGTCTGCTTCTGCCTGTCATCGAAACAGGGGTTGAAACGACCTTCGTCATCGAACACCGAAAGACACCTTTTAAGCTCGATCCCGGTGACCTTTCCGCTTTCACCCAGAATCCGTACAGGACCCCAGGCACATTCGAAAGACACCCCCTCGGAAGCCGCTTGCAGAACCTCATGCTCGAATGCCGGCAGCTCGTTCCTCGACTCGAGACTTATGATTGACACCGAACCGGCGCCGAATCGGAGTGCTGTCTGGGCCGTATCCACCGCCGCATTCCCGCCGCCGATCACTGCCACAGAACCCTTCAAACCAGGCCCTTCGCCGTTTCGGGCGGCCTCCAGAAGCGAAAGTCCCCTATGGACCCCACCCAGATCCTCCCCCTCGATACCGGCTGTTTTGGACCTTCCCAGGCCGGTCGCAACTATTATGGCGTCAAAATCCACCTCCAGTTCCGCCAGCGTCGGGTTTTCCCCCACAATTTCACCGCAGCGGAACTCCACGCCCAGCGAATCAAGGAGCCCGATCTCGCGTGCCACCGTTTCCCTGGGCAAACGGAATAGCGGGATCACGCGGTCAAGCAATCCTCCCGGTTTTTCCCCAGCCTCGAACACAACGATTTCGTGTCCTTTGACTGCAAGGTCGTATGCGGCTATCAATCCGGCAGGTCCGGAACCCACAACAGCCACCCTCCGGCCTGTGGCCTCAGCCTTCTCCGGCACGGGAGCAGCGCATTCCCCGGAAAACAGGTAGCGTTTGAGCGCCCTGATCGCCACCGCCTCCCCGGTGACAGCCTTCCTGTGGCATCCCGCTTCGCATGGGTGGTCGCATATCCGACCCAGTATCTCAGGAAAAGGCAGGTTTGTGAGCACCTGCTCACGCGCCTTCGCCTCTTCCCCCCTGGCTATAAGCCTCACATAACCCTGTGAATTAACCCCCAGGGGGCATGCCTGCCTGCACGGGGCAAGCTTCATTCTAAGATTGTCCAGTACGCATCGGTCCACGCAAATTCCACAATATACGCATTTGTCGTGGTCGATAGTGATATTGTCCGAAAGTGCTTCCAGAAGATTCAGGCGATCCATGGCAACCTAGCCTTTCATCTTTATAATGTCATTGTAGGAAATCCGCACATCTTCAAGCCTGTCCCCCATCGTCAAAACGATGTGCTTCAACCAGTTATTATCGTCTCGTTCCGGATAATCGGAACGCGTGTGCCACAGGCCCCATCGGCTTTCGGTGCGCTCCCTGGAGGCCAAGGCGCTCATCCTTGCACACTGTATAATGTTTTCCACTTCATAGAGTTTGAACAAATCGTGGATGTCGGCCACCCGCACCATGGTCTTCGCCTCTTCGGTGAAACGATCCATCCACCAGAGCGCCCTGTTGAGCTTGTATTCATTCTTAGGCGGCTTAATATAATCGTTGATGGTTCGTCTTACCTTGAACTCGAATTCTTCGATCGGAATCGGATTGGATGACCGAGACATCTTTTCGGCCACATCCTTTTCGAATTCCTCCACCTGTCTTTCGTCAATCTCCGGCAGCGGCACCCCGGCGGCATATTGGCTCGCCTCCTCGGCACCTATCATCCCGAAAACAAGTGCACCGCTCAAATGCCCCCGGGCAACCAAGGAAGTATCCCCAGCCGCATAAAGACCCGAAACGGTCGTTTCGGCCTTTTCGTTCACCACCACGCCGGTGAGCCCGTGACCCCCGCATAAATAGCAGTCTGTCGGCCAAAGCTCTATTTCTCCAGTCCGGAAATCCACTTCTCTGCCTTTGAAAAACCTCTCCTGAACCGGCCGTTCGGTAGTGAAAAGTATTTCCTCAACCTCGCGAATCTTTTCCTCCGGCAGATGTTTCATGATGATGCGCATAGGCCCCCGCTGGGCTTGGTGCTCTCTGTGCATAGTGAGTATATCAGGGTGACTGTCATGGAACGTCTGATCGAATGCGTTCAGCAGGTGGGCACCCCTGGTGAGCGTGATATAGAGAAGGGGCGCGTTGATATCCTTTATGATGTAGTAGACCAGCGTGTACTCGAAACCACTCAATGCAGCCCCGGCTCGATATGCCAAGATATAACCGTCACCTGTGTTTCCCGGAAAATCGTAGCCGCCGTACAAATAACCGTTTTCCGGAAGTCCGAAACGCGCGGTTCCGCCGGACGAAAGGATGACCGATTTGGCCCGGCAAACCACCAGCTCGCCTGTGCGTACATTAATCCCGATAGCGCCTGCAATGCGGTTTCCTTCCTTCAAAAGCCGCACCCCCATAACCCTGTTGACGGCTTTGGCCCCGAGTTCAAGCGCCCTGTCAGCGAGGATCCGCTTCAGCTCCGGCTCTTTCATCGTCACACAGAATCGGCCTTTCGGATGCACCTGAAGACGTTCAAACTCTCCATTTTCATCGCGCGGGAAATAAACGCCCAGACCGATCAATTTCTGCATCATCTCCCAGCTTCGTTTCGCCATGATATAATTGGGCGGCTCGTCCATTATCCCCTGGCAGGCAATACCGTTCGACTCCACATAGAGTTCAGGACTTTCATGGCCGGGGATGGCGACAATGTTCAGGGCATCCATTCCCCGGGCAATACAGCCGGAATAGTGGATATCACCCTTTTCAAACACCACCACCTTCTGCCCCGGAGAAACCTCTGCGGCCCGTATCGCAGCCATGGCTCCGGCACTCCCACCGCCGATCACCAGCACATCGGCATCGATCACGTGACGGTTTCGTAACATTATTTCTCCTTGGTTGATTGGTTTAATAAATGGATTACAATTTTATCAATAAGTTCGCACCAACTTGTAAGCTCCGGTGGTGCACCAGCTTTTCCTGTATTCGTAAGGCTTTTTTCTGTATGTAAAACACAGCATGTCTATCCGAAGAAGGCATCTACCTATCGGCACTTGAAGAACCTCGGCGGTCTCCGTGTCGGCCGGCTCGACCGATATCAATTCCTCGTTTTCCTTGGTGGGAATGCCGTATTTGTTTTCCAGAGTTAGGTACAGAGGCACCCGCTCGAGCCGGTGTTTGGAAAGGTCATCCAAGGCCGGAAAAGCAGCGACCGGCAAATACGATATGGAATATACTATGCGTTTCCCCGAGCGGGTGAAAACTCTCTTAAGAAGATAAAGATCCATATCTTCCTGCACCCTTAAAAACCGGTTGATTTCCGCGTGCCCCTTGATTTTTTCCAAACCCAACAAGTTAATCTGATGCGAGGACTCTTTTTTAGAGAAATCCTTCTTGAAACGGTAATAACGCAATGTTTCCCGCTTCAAATTCGTACCTGCCACGAGTGTACCCTTGCCCTGCATCCTGTAAAGGAGGCCGTCTGTGACCAGATCCTGGATCGCACGGCGCACTGTACCCAGGCTCACCCCGTGATCCTCAGCGATCTGACTCTCTGGCGGAATCATCTCCCCAGGTAACCACACACCGGATTCTATCTGTTTTCGAACTTCCATCTGTATTCTATAGTACCGGGGCAACGGACTTTTATCCTCTGATACATTCGGAGCTGTCCCGCCCTTGTATGATTTTTGACTTTCCATATTCAGAGAGCCATTACTCAAATAAGATAATTATGCGAATTAACGCCAAAAGAGAGGTATTCATATAGTTAACTAGAGGAAATTTTCTCACTATCATCCTTCTACTGTCAAGAAAAAAATTTACCGAAAACCTCCGAGCTTGACTAGCCACCCTAAAAGTGGTTAATTCAAATCGTCCGGCCCGGAGTCGACGTGCGACGGGCCGCAAATTTATCTGCAGAAGGAGGAATTATAGTGGCTAAAGTACCGGAAAATGCGCGTACCGCATGGAACGAAAGACAGGGAGCCTGCGTGTTTACAACGGCTAATCCCGATGGAACACCCAACAGCATATGGGTGAGCTGTGTGAAGATGGCAGATGAAGAAACAATCGTCGTCGCCGACAACTTCTTCGACAAAACGCGGAAGAACATTGATCTCAACCAGAAAGTCAGCCTGCTGTATATAGCACCGGAGAAAAGATCCTTTCAGATCAAGGGGACGGTTTCGTACCAGACAAATGGTCCTCATTATGATGATATGAAAAAGGACTGGCTCGATCCCAAAATGCCTGGACGCGGTGCAGCGGTGATCCAGGTGGAAGAAGTTTATTCGGGCGCTGAAAAAATCGCATAACAAACAGGAAACCAGCTCTTATTTGAATCCCATCCGGACCCGCTTTCTGCAACTAAAGGAAGCGGGTCTTTCCCCTGCCTGTGTTCTAGGAAATTTCGAATGGCAACCCCGGATAGAAATAAAAAACGCCACCATCTTACACCGGCTGAGGCTATACTCGAAAGTATCTCGGCCGGCGTTTTCACTGTTGACATGGACTGGATCGTCACGTCTTTCAACCGTGCGGCCGAACAAATTACTGGAGTGCCTCGTCATTTACAAGAAGTGGCGCGGTTGCCGATTTTTTTGAATAATAATAGAAAAAGCAAAGAGCTGAGACCTTGTGTCAATGTGCATGGCAATAAACATGGGCATCGGTAAGGTATGCGATTCCAGCACCGGTAACCCCATAAAAAACCAGCGGTTTCCCGTTCAGCAAAGTTCGATGCGTATTGTTCACGAACGTACTTCCCGTAGCGAATATCACGGTACACCAATCTATTACTTCAGCGGTTTTATCTACATCCTCAATGAACACCCCGTACTTTGATTTACCTACGTTTTCCGAATCCAGGTCGGTCACGCGAATAGGAAAATGACGTCCCAAGTGATCTACCATCGCTGGCTGCAAGCCGATGAAACCGATGCGGGGATTCGGAAAACGTGACCCCACATAGTCGACCATCTGCTCCGCGCATCGCTCGGGCTCTTCATCTTTGCAATGAACGGTTATGTCAATTATTTCCAAACTTCTGAGCACCGCGTTTAAAGTGGAGACAAACACCGCCCGCCGGAAATTGTTGCTGGGTTCCATACGCAACACATCCTCGAGGGTACCGTTGAAATCACCCGGCATATCGGTAAACGCTTGGCCCTTCGCACCGTCGAATGTGGCTTCTACCATTACTTCTTTTCCCTTTATCAGAGGAAAATCCGTCCGTTCAGGATCTCCGATCGATTCCTTGGAAGAAAGGCTACGCGCGCTGACGACGCTTACGGCGTGCCCTGTAATGCGCCGCTCCTCTGAGATATCCCTGATACATTCGGCAAGCCTATTATATGTCAGATCTGAGATTGGTATCACCCCACGATATTTATTTTTTTTCATTCTTTCCTCTATGTTCCCCCGGCATCCGGTAGAGAAACCTCCATCAAAACGCATCCACCGAACATCTCTATTTACACCGATTATTTCATCATATCGGGCAAAAATAGAACAATCTGGGGAAAAACAGTAATAAGAATTGTGGCCAAGGCCATGAGCCCAAAAAACGGCATTGCAGCCCGCGCTATGGTTAAAATGTCGTCGTTGTTCAAACTGCTGATTACAAAAAGATTGAACCCGACAGGAGGCGTAATCTGGGCCAGTTCTATCATTAACACCAGGAATACCCCGAACCAGACTGGATCAAATCCAGCAACAGTGACAAGCGGCAGCACGATCGGAGTCGTCATTACGATCATCGAAAAACCATCCACCAAACAGCCCAGGCCGATATAAAGGAAACTCAGAATCAGTATCAACACGTAGGGAGACAACTCCATCTCGGTGACCATAATCGTCAGCTTACGCGTAATCCCCAGGTAACCAACAACCACGGAGAGGTAAGTGGCGCCCATTACGATCAGCATAATCATACAGCTCGTCTTAACCGCCCCCATAAGGCTTTCGGAGAAAATTTTTTGATCCATGCTCCGGCTTACAACCGCGAAAACAAGCGATCCAACCACACCCACAGCCCCGGCTTCGGTTGGAGTCGCCCAGCCGGCATACAAACTGCCCAGAACCACGATAATCAAAAAAAACACCGGAGCGATTTCCGGGATCGCGCGCACCCGCTGGCCCCAGGTGTGGAATTCGCTACCAGCGGGCGCAAGGCTTGGGTTGAGAAGACAGCGTAACATTATATAACCAGCAAACAAACCGACGATCAAAACCCCAGGCAAAAATCCTCCTATAAACAATTTGCCGATGCTCACATCACCGATGATTCCATAAACCAGCATCATCATGCTGGGCGGGATCAAAAATCCGAGGGTCCCTGCCCCGGCCAACGATCCCACCGCCATTCGCTTGTCATATCCCCTGTCCCGGAGCTCCGGCACTGTTATTTTGCCGACCGTGGCTGTCGTGGCGGCCGATGAACCACTGACGGCTGCAAAAAAAGTGCACGCAAAAATGTTGACGTGCAGCAACCCACCCGGTATCCGATCCATCCAGGGCGTCAGACCGTTGAAGAGATTCTGCGAAATTTTACTTCTGAATAAAATTTCTCCCATCCACACAAACATCGGCAAAGCCATCATGGCCGAACCGCTCGTGCTATTCCACGCCACGTTGCTCATCACGGCACCGAAAGGCATCTCGGTGAAAAACACGAAACCACCCACCCCGACGAGAAACAACGAAATACCTATCCAGACAGTCCCGCCCATGAAAACAAACAGTAGGGCGAATAAAGTCAACGAAACAGTGACAAGATCCAAGGTTCAACTCCTTTAAGTCCCCGGCTGGCATGATACAACAGCCGATCGGACTCGAATGGATTATCGGCCCAGCGCGTGGGATTCCTCCCTCGCGGCCGACTCATCCGTCCCGTTCTTCAGCAAGTCGACAGCCCGCAGGATCTCACCGAAGAATTGGAAGGTCATCAAGAATGCGCCCAGCAGCATGAAAAACTGGGGTATCGCCAAATAGGTCTCCGAAATCTGCATCGAGCGGGACCGACTGACCACAGAATCCCAGAAAAACAATGTTACGAAATAAGTCAGCCCAGCGAAAAAAATCAGTCCAACTGAAAAACAAATGATATCCAGATAAATCCGAGGTCGTCCCTGAACGGCCTTCAACAGGAATGTCATCCGTATATGGCCCCTTTCGCGCAAGGTGTAGGCCAGCGCACAGAAAGTCAGACCACACATCAGGTAACCGGAGTATTCTTCGGTTACAAACAGGGTATTGCTGAAACCGGTGCGCAAAACGATTTCGATGACCACCAGCGCCAGCCCGGCGCAAAGCATAACTCCAGCTAAAACCCCTCCCCCAAAAGAAAGACGGTCGATCCATCGAACCAATGTTTTCATAAAAAAAACTCCCCGGGACTCTTCCGGCCCGGTTAAAACTTCTCAGGAGGAACCCCCGGCCGGCTCCGGCCGGCCGGGGGAATACCACACACTTCGATGTATGTCTCTAGCGTTTTACCTTTGCCATAAACTCCTTGTAAAGCGCCTTCGCGTCATACGGGGCTTTCTCAACCCAGTCGCTGCGTATCCCTGCGGTGATTTCACTAAGCTCATTCATCAGCTCTTTGGAAGGCCGCACAGTTTCGATTCCGTTCTCGTTGCAGATGGCTTCCTTTTCTTTGTCGATTTCAGCCACCTTTTTCCACATGATCGCTTCCATCTCCTGGCCCAGCTTGACAAGGGTTTCCTGGGTTTTCTCGTCCAGCTTGTTAAATGCCTTCAGATTTACGTTGACCATGTCGGTGGCGATCGTGATGTTCAATGGATGATAGTAATTGAGAACTTCCCAGAATTTGCCATCAACGCCGGTGGGAGTCGAAGTGATGACTGAATCTATCAACCCTGTCGCCAGCGAAGAATAAACCTCGGAAAAAGGCAGCGCATAAGGTGTGCCGCCGGTCGCTTCCACCACAAGCGCCCCGTTTTTGTCATAGGTCCGGGTCTTCAGCCCCTGCATATCCTCGACCGTGGTAATCTTATTTTTGCTCCAAAGCCCGGCACCCGGCCAAGGGGCGATGTAGAGAATTTTCTGCTTCCATTTTTCAGCCGCTTTATCGAAATAAGGGCGGGCCGTATCATTGAGCAACTTGGCCTCTTCGAAGCTATGGACCAGGAAGGGAAGCGTAACGATCTGGAAAATCTTTTCATCTCCAGCCACCCCTGAAACCAGCATATCGGATAGCGGCACCAGCCCGTCACGCACTGCTTTCAGCAGTTCCGGGCCCTTATAGCCCAGGGCTCCGCCGGAGTTGACGATGATTTCAAGCTCACCGCCGGTTGCTTCCTTCACTTTCGCGGCGAATTCTTCCAAACCTATTGAATGATGATTGTTCGGCGGCCAGACCGAGTTAGCGTTCCACGTGGTCTTGGCGCCGCAGGGAGCGGCCGTAAAAACCGCCAGAACCATTACTCCAATTGCGAATGAAAGCATCTTTTTCATAAATGACCCCTTTCTATTGATTAAATAATCAATCGCAGCCCGCCTCAAAGACGGACACATTTTGCGCCGAATGGCGCTTATCCCTCTTGATGTCAACCGGTCCTTTAATAGCTCCGACCGGACAAAAAGATACACAAAGCGGGCGCCGGCAATCGCTGCATAAATCATCCACAACTACAGTCAAAGTGCCGTCGTCTTCGAACGTAACATGAATGCCCGCTTCGGCCGGATTGAAATGCCCGTACCGTGCAAAAGAGCAGGCGAGTTCGCAAAGTCGGCAACCCACGCAACGCTCCACATTAACCGTTATCGACATCCCGCCGCTTCTCCCCGGGAAGGCAGTCTGATCCCAGCAGCCTCCAGCCTTTCAACGGCTTCGGCCAGATCGACCTCCTGAACCCGTTCCCTGGTCGGTCTGCCGCTTGACAGATCATACCCGTGGACACGATAGTAGTCATTGAGCATTTCTTCCCAGCGTTCCGGATCCAGGTACTGCCCTTTGAAAGGCCCTTCCTCCACCGGTATGGATGCCAGTTTTTCCGGTGGTCGAACATCATTGCGATCCAACCCGGCGTGCAAAATATTGAATAAATGCTCCAACACCTGAAGCCTTGCGCCCTCATTCATCAGGTCTTCTGCAGTATGATTGATCCCGGTTACCAGCTGGTAAAAACGGGCGATCTGCTGCGGGGTGAACAGCCCCAGCTCCATCCACATGGAAGGGAGATAGCAAAGGCCCATCATGTCAACCACGCCCTTGTAATTTTCATACCACATGACCAAGTCGGCTTTGTTTTCGTAGACGGTAGGATCTTTAACATCGGCGATTCCGAAATAAGCCACGCTCTGTTCCGGGCTGATACGTTTAGCTTCGACGGCAGGCGCTCCTCTCAAATGCCCACCGCCTTTCGTGCTGGTGATTATCCCCAGCGCCCATGCCTTATGCGAACGCATCGCTGCTTCCATCAAGGCGTTGCCTTGAGCGGTCACTGTCAATCGCTCACTACCGCGCCCCACATGACGCGCAGCCGCAACAACCCCGCCGGCCAAAACATCACCGAACCCGGTGCGTGAAGCGATTTGCTCTACCAGCCGTAATAGGGGCCGCCCATCAGACCAGCTCAACTTCAACCCCCCTGTGTCACCTTCCTGGATCAAACCATTTTCAAAGCACTCCACAGCCCAGGCCAACACCGCCGAAGTATGGTCACCATCCAGTCCAAGGCGGTTGGTCAGCAAATGCAACCTCATTACCATTTCAGGGTCGGTTACATCCAGATTCGACGCGAATGCCCTCCAGGAATTCGCCTGAAGGCCTTCACACACTCGTCCCTCTACTCGGTATATCGCACTACAATAAATTGGGCACGCGAAACAGGCGTGACGCCGGACCAAATAACGCTCGTCGATTGTTGCGCGGTCGACCCGCGATATAGTCTCATTGTTCCAAAACCCCCGGCTCATATTGCGAACCGCGTGGGGCCTGTTTTCCCCGGGCAGCAGATAGGCTGCAAGCGTTCCACCCTGCCTGTGAACACGCACGAACGGGCTTTTTTCGATCGTTTCGCGGTTGAATCGAAGGACTTCGCTCAGAAGTGCATCCGGATGAGCCGCAGTGACCGACCCGGTACCCCGTACAGCAACGGCCTTGAGATTCTTTGCACCGAAGACGGCACCGCTCCCACCATAACCTGCGGCCCTTCCCCTGTCCCCTATAATACATGCAAATTGGACCAGGTTCTCTCCTGCAGCACCAATGCAAAGAGTCTTTAGACGTGGTTCCTTTTCGAGAAGTTTTATGCGGTTTTCGGTCTCCCAGGTGTCAAACCCGCGAAGTGACTCAGCATCGCGAAAAAATACGCAGCCGTCTTTTAAATAAAGGTAAACGAGCCGATTGCTTCGTCCCTGAATCACGACATTATCGAATCCGGCGAATTTCATCTCCGGGGCGAAATGGCCACCCAAATTAGCGGAACCGACACCGCCTGTGATCCGGTTTCGAAAATCCACCGCGAGTCGACTGGCACCAGGTATAAAAGTACCCACCAACGGCCCGGCACCTAGAATAAGTGGATTTTGCGGATCGGATTCATTAACTCCCGGTTCCTGGAGATCGAAAAGTAAGCGCTGATTTACACCCCGGCCGCCGATCAGTTCAGGTTCCGGTTCCGTCGTGACGATACGGTACTTTTCGTCCGTTAAATCAATGAAACAAATTTTAACCGTACGCCCGCCAGGCATTGTTGATTTCTCTCTCTTTAATTGTACAGAAAAAATACCTTTATCACAAACCCTTAGTTTAAAAGAAACATCATCAGCAGTCAAGAAGAAGGCCGACATTTATATTGAGAAAAACAGATGAAAATTATATAAAGATAGTTGCAAAAATAATCAAATTTCTACAAAGTAGAAAAATTTTTTTCTTTTTGAAACAAAATAACTTATCATTTTCAGCAGGTGAAGCTGCGACTGTCTTTTAAAACCATTACACCGGTTTCGGTCCCGATATGTTGTGCGATAACCGGGCATTTTACTTTCAATAAAAAAAATATCGGAGCTTTTTCCCCCGCCAGGCTCTCATAATTGCCCTGCCCTTTGCTTATAATAATATCTGCACTGTTGAAAATTTCTACGAATCGCTCTGAACATCTCTTCAATAGCGTTCCAGGAGCATCACACCCGGATGAAACAACCCGGGCGACTTCACAGAGGCCGCTTTTTTCTGCGTCTTCGATTGTCGCATCATTTATAATCGGGGCCCCCCGTACAGCATAGATTACATCTTTTGCAATAGTTTCAATCAGTATTTTATCGAAAATCGTCTCGCCTGCGTTGTCTCCCAGGTAAAGAACCCGCCTCGCCGCTTCCAGCCGCTGTCGGAAGGATTCATAATCGTCTATCGCGAGCTCCTGGGAAAGAAAACCCTTCATTTCCCGCGCAAGGTCGAAATTCTGATCGGCGCCGGGGTCGATGACGTTTCCGGCTATCGCCACCAGAACCGAGGTCCGGAGGGTATCCTCCGAACGCTCAACAACCGATTTGAGCTCAGGATAAAAAGATTTTGCCGTTTCAATGCTTTTTTCCTTGTAGCTCTCAAACGGGTCGACTTTACCGGTCACTTCTCGAACCACCCTGTAAATCAATCTTGCGGTCTCGGGTGGAGAACTGTCCAGCGGTATATCCGGCACCAATCCCGCAACCCTGTCCAGGATCTCCTTGACCGTTGATTCATCATCGGCGGCAGCCCTTCCGGCGAAAAGAGCCTGTCTGAAAAAACACGGAATACATTCAAGATATGTGTTCATATGCCTTAAAACTCTCTTCACCCCCGGCCAGGTGCTGGAAGGCCCGGTCGTATATTCTATCGATTTGCACGGAGTCCCTGGGAAGAGCACCGCGGATCTTGGGGAGATAATCCCTTTCCCTTACGAGCTGAAAAGTCCTGGGAAAATTCAGATCGTAGACCCACCCGATCTGAAGCAGTTTGAAGTCGTTCAACGTCTCAAGATCCTTCATTCGAGCCACCCTGCCATTCATCAACGCATCGTATACGTTATCGGAAACGCGGTCATCGTCGGACAATCCCAGTTCAAGGCTTCGCTTCCGCCTGTTTTCTGAATTTTGATAATATTCCGTTACCACTCGCAGAATATCGACCTTGTCCGCATCTCTGAGCAATTTCAAGAAAAACACGCACCGACCGTTCGCTTCAACCGGCAGATCTGCGCGGTTATGAGCCCCGACCGTCCGAAGAATAATATCGGCCTCTTCAACCTCCAGCCCGTCAACCAGACCTTCCCCTTGTATCACTCTGACTCCGAGGGCACCGTGGTCCTCGGACTTGTGATCGGCAAACGTCCGGTAACGGCTGTATTGCTCAAACCTGCCGATGTCATGCAAAAGCGCAATGGCTTCGGCAAGCCACAGGTCCTCTTCAGCCAGGCCGAGGCTCCTGCCTATATCGAGAATCTCCTCCCGAACCTTGTAGGTGTGCTCGGCTTTTAAATCAATGTTCTCCTGCACAACAGCATCACTCGAGGAAAACCTCTCGACATAATCCCTGAACCGGGTATTCAGCCATGGTATGTATCCTGATTCCATTTGTCGGCTGATCCGATATCCTTTCTTCGTTAGGCAAAAAATCAGGCGGCTTTTCCGCGTCCGAACATCACGAAATGCGAATCTATAAGGTCGATGGTTTGGATATCCCCATCAACGAAATGCCTCTCTCCGAATAGGTTTACAAGCCAGAATCCGCTATCATCGGCTTCTATCCGAGCCACATCCTTCATGATTTCCTTCTGCTCACCGCCTGAATCCATATACGCCGTGCTCAAACACATAATTGCCTCCAAACAGTTTTGAATAATCCGGCGGGAGTATTCACCCCCGCCGATGAGAATTCCCTTTTTGTCCTATCAACTTCGGATTCAGTATCGCAATCTGGGTCGAAAAAGCGGCAGCGTCAAACTTCGCTAGCGCTACCGACCCGGATAGCGACCTCGCCGAATCTTTATAGCAGTTGCTTTGTTATATTATAAATCTATTTTGACGGTAAAAAAGCATCCAGCACCTTTCCCACTGCATCGAAAGCCTCACCTCGATTGATCACCCCACCGTCAAAACCCGCATCAAAAACCATTGGATCATTCGGAATCTTTCCAAGTATATCGATGTTCATTCCGTTCAATTCTTTATCGAGTTTTTCGGCGACCTGATCGGAAGGCACCTTGTTCAATACCGCATCAACAGCCTTGCCCATTCCGCCTGCCAGCTCTTTTATCTTTTCGGCTACACGCAAGGACTCGTAGGAAGGCTCCACCACAATAATGACCCTGTCTATTCCCTCGTCGATCCCCCTTCCGAAATGTTCCACTCCGGCCTCCATATCTACAAACGTGACCATTTCGTTACCGGAGCGGAGTTTTTTCAAAAATTCCCGGCTCAACACACCCATCGGGCAGGCACAACCTTCAAGGGACTGTAGGATCTTTCCGATACTGACCAGAGACAATCCGTCTTTTCTTTCTATATAACTGGAAGGAATATCGTCGATCTCTATTTCAGGCTGTTCAAAAATACTGGGCTGCTGCATATTTTTCTTAAGCGCGGATTTTCCTCCGACCATCTCCATTAAGGGGATCGGGGGCTTCTCAAAACCCAGCATCCTGAAAAGGCCGGAATTTGACTCATCTGAATCCACAACAAGAACTTTGAATCCGCGCTGTCGGGTCAAATTGGCAAGTAGTGTTACAACTGTGCTTTTTCCGCTTCCGCCTTTTCCACAAACTGATATTTTCATAATTTAACCTCTGCTCATCTGGAAAATACCTTCTCCGTTCAGGTTCATATATTGCGCCGCATTTCCCGCGGCGCAAGGACAGCGGAAACTGCAGCGGATTTCATACCTCGGTGACGGTGATTGCATCATGTTCACAAACCTCTACACAGCTTTCACAACCAATGCATTCCTCTGCATTGACAGGTACAGATTTTTCGTCCTGGAGTTCATAAACATCCACAGGGCAAACATCAACGCATTCGCCGCAGCCTACACATTTTTCCTCATCTACTTCCGGTTTATAACCCATTCGATTATCTCCTTTATAACATAATTGTTAAAATTTCCACATTCTACGCCTGCATCCGCCGAGTCCGGCTCCCCGCCCCCTACAACCGCTTCTTTACTCTTTACGGGGCCATCAATTTTCATTTCAAATTATAATGACATTCAGGCGGGATGCATAAGACAGGCCTCTTTATGAATCTCAGGACTTTTTCCGTCGTGCTCCCGAAAAAAATCGCCTTCATGTCATCTGAATTCCCTTTGCTTCCCATTATGATCATATCTACGTCGTTCTCAACCGCCTTTTTGTTGATCTCGATACAAGGTGCACCTTCGCAGACAATCATTACCACGTCTTTTTCGTCAATCCCTTCGCTGAGGATAAAATCTTTGAGTCTTTTTTTTGAATTGATGAACACCTTCTTTTTAATATCACCACTCGTGCCTAAATTTTGTTGCACACAATGCTTGATAAAGTCCTGGTCTATAACATGTAGCGCCAGGATTTTCCCCCCGTTCACATCGATCCAGGATTTCCCCCGCCTTAAAGCCAGCCTCGAACAATGGGAGAAATCGATGGCCACCAACACACCTTTGCGTGTTGTATCCATGTGTCCGGCAGATCGCGGCTTTCGGTTCATTATCATGCACCCGGTTTATTTTAGACTTTTCGCAGCCTGACAGCTCCCCTGGGACACTGCTCGACACATCTCCTGCAACCGATGCATCGTTTTTCATCCACTACAGCGATGTCTCCTACCACAATGGCACTTACAGGGCACACTCTTTCGCAAAGCCCGCAGCCTATGCACGATTCAGAGTCAACAACCGCAATGTACCCCGGCCTTCCAACGTGCCCCTGGATTTCACGGATGCGCCCCTCAAGCAGATCGAGACGTGCGCCGATCTCTTGTGCCCTGGCCTTCAGTAGATCCATTTCCGCTCTGGAATTCATAAGATATCCGCTGCGCCTCCCCCCGCTTCACACCCCGGCATTCGGAGGTCTTTTCTATAAACATCTCCTGCCAAAAAAGCCTCAAGCACTTCTTCGACAGGCCCTGCGACGAATGGCACAATTCTTATTCTACGCGCTTCGATCAGACTTGCAAAAAAATCCGATATTCCTCCGCAGATCAAAATGTTGACGCCAAGTTCAGCAAGCCTTGCCACGCGTGAAAAAGCCAGCCCTTTCTCGATCGGCTCGAAATGTTTCCTGACTTTACCGCTTTTTTCAATATCCGCAATAAGCAGCATGCCCGCGGAATCGAAAAGGGGCGATATACGGTTTTCCCAGACAGTCAAAGCCACCTTCATCCAAGAAATCCTCCATACTATAATTTATAGCAAAAAGCATGCCTAAGTTAGCGTTGAATCTGCTTATCAGTTTAATGATGTATTTTTGAGTTGTTACAACCGGAAAGCATGAAGGGAAAGAAGTCATATAGTCTTATATATGCAACTCTATATGCTCCTACAGTCTCTGTTATGAGACTATTCTTTAACTGTCGCCCTATATCGTCCGTCCTTTTCAGGGAGCTTTATCCCAAGCCTGTTGATTTTTCGATACAGGGTACTCTTATGAATTCCTAACTCACGGCTGGTGGCAAACCGATTGTAGCGATTGCGTTTCAGGGCATCCAGAATCACACGGGCTTCAGCTGTTTGCAGTGCGGTTGTTATGTTTGTTTCTGCAGGCCGCGAAGAAACAGCCGTGGAAAGATAATCCGGTAGACAGCGAACCTCAATACGGCCTTCGGGGCACAGCACGAAAGCATGTTCGATGATATTCTCGAGTTCCCTGATATTTCCGGGATAATTATGGAACATCAACAGCGAAACAGCTTCCTGGCTTATTCCTTCAACGGCTGTGCCTCGCAGCCGATTCAACTTATCTATAAAATATTTGACCAGCATCGGAATATCTTCCTTCCGTTTACGCAATGGAGGAAGATCCAGGCACACTACATTTATTCGATAAAAAAGATCCTGCCTGAACCCTCCGGTTTTCACAAGTTCAGAAAGGTCTTTGTTTGTAGCGGCAATTATTCGCACATCGGCTTCAACGGACACTGTCCCTCCGAGAGGCTGATATGTCTTTTCTTGAAGTACTCTCAATAGACGTGCCTGAAAAGCCCCACTCAGGTCACCGATTTCGTCGAGCAGAATAGTACCCCCTTCGGCAAGTGCGAAATGCCCGGGTTTATCCTTAGCGGCATCCGTGAAGGCCCCGGCCTTATATCCGAAAAGTTCAGATTCCAGCAATGTGTCCGGTAGCGCTCCACAATTGATAGCGACAAAAGGCTTATCGCGTCTCCGGCTCAGGTCGTGAATCGCCCTGGACATAAGTTCTTTGCCTGTTCCTGTTTCACCCTGAACCAAAACCGTGCTGTCGCTTCCCGCCACCTGCGGCAGAATACGAAAGATCCCGGCCATTGAAGAACTTCTGCTGACCATGTCTCCCAGTTGGTAGCGCCCTTCCAATTCTTTTCGCAATTCTTCAAGCTGGCTTATGTCCCGGAATGTTTCAACCCCGCCCAGCACCTTTCCCTTCTCATCTTTAAGCAATGAGGTGCATACCGTCACCGGAATCCGGCGCTTTCGGCTATCCACGATATACGTAGAAGTGTCCACCAAAGTTCTGCCTAGTTTCATCGTGCGCCGAAGCGCACAATCCGATTCGCACATATTAGAACGAAAAACCTCCCAACAGTGTTTACCCAGTGCCTTTTCCCGAGCAATTCCAGTAATTTTCTCCGCTGCGCCGTTGAATGAAGTCACGCGCCACTCATGATCCACGGTGAAAACCCCGTCTGATATACTTTCAAGGATTATTTCCGTTACATGCGAAGGAATTCTATATCGATTGTTTCCCAGGTTCATCAATTTCATCACCGTTATCGACCTCGGATGGGCCTCTTCCGAAAGCGAACACCACCTTCATTCGGCACCGTCATAATAATCATCCCTGCCCCCAGGGACACGACCTCAGAGTCGTTACTTGACCTGGTTTTCCGGCAATTCCATTTCAACCGGTCGGGATTATTTTAAAAATTTAGCATTTCCAGATGAACCCGGCAAGTACCAGCCGTCATTTGGAAAGCACAAAAGTATTGATGACAAAGGATACAACAACTGTTGCAAATGGCTACGCATGTCAAACATGCTGATATCACTAGTATTAAAGATAAAAGGCAATTGAAAATCCCTCCGGACTGTAGCCGATTTAATCGATCGCCCGATTTTTTCCTTCAAAATAAATATCAGGGCCGGATGTTAAAATACGTTTCTTTTCAGTTACCTGGATATGGGCCGGCCCCTTGGGGAACATCATGGCATCAAGGTTGCATTGTTAAAGTATACCCAATGACCCGGGGATGGCTTTGGGTCGAAACGACCGAGCCGCGAATCTCGTTGCGGAGGTTTTAATAGTGATCACTGCCTTCGGAGGAACAGCCATGATACTTGAAAGAAAAACCAGCCGAACTGAAAGTAGAGGTATGGCGGGCTTGAATGTCATTGAGAAGCAGTGTGTCTGGATGAAAGCCGGTATCATCAACTTTCGAATTTGTGAAAAGAACTATGACTGCTTCCATTGTCCCTTCGATAGAGCCATGAGGGTCGCCATGGAGGCCCAGAATCCCCTGACCGGCACCAAACGGCCGCCCTCGTGGGCCCAAAAAATGCGAAAGACGTATTCCGGCGCTGAAAAGCCCTGCGTATATTATTTGAACGGCCGGGTCGGCCCTCCCGGAACCTGTCCCCGTGATTACCACTGTGAGGACTGCCCACTGGAAATCGAACTCGGCTATAAGTCCGTGCAAAGGTCCATCGAGGCGGCCCGGTACTCTGCAGAATTGGATAAATCACATCGGGTAACCGGGTTTCAGGTCGTCGAAAATGAATGCGTATGGATGAAAGCCGGTATCGTGAGCTTCCGCCTCTGTGATAATAACTACGATTGCTACAATTGTGAATTCGACCGCAGCATGCGTCACGCAATGGAAGAAAAAAAAACCGCAGAAGTCCAGTCTTCTGAAGAAACGGCCGGGACACCGAAAATTGGTGTTGCGGCTCATCCATGCATTTACCACCTGAGTGGAAAAAGCGACGCACCGATAGAATGCAGCAGGGCCTATGAGTGTTATCGTTGCCCGGTTCACAGAACTTTGTCGAAAGGCATCGAAGTTAAGCCGGCACCGATGAAACGGCCCGCTTATAAGACAGTGTCCGGCTTCGAAGTGGCCGACGGTTACTATTACCATTTCGGGCATACATGGGTTCACGTCATACATGGGGAATGCGTCCGGGTTGGGTTAGACGAATTTGTTGACAAAATTTTCGGCGCCCCGGACATCCTGGATCTTCCTCTGCCCGGCGCCCTTATCAAGCAGGCAAAGATCGGCTGTGTGCTGATGCGGGATGACCAGCGTGCGCCTGTTCTCTCGCCGCTTACAGGCAGGGTGTTGGCCGTGAACGACAAAGCCGTAAGAAAACCTGAAATTGTTCATGAAGATCCGTATCACGAGGGCTGGCTGTTTCAATTGGAACCTTCTTTCTTAAAACTTGAGACGCAGGGTCTTTATACGGGTCAACATACTTTCGAATGGATGGAAAGAGAAAACCAACTGCTTCTTAAATTGCTCGGGCCATCCTATGAAAAATTGGCTGCAACCGGAGGAAAAATCGTTCCGGATCTTATCGGGGGTCTTCCCGAAATAGGCTGGGATGCACTGGTTGCGACCTTTTTGAGAACCAAAGCGTGATAAATGTGAATGAAGGAGTTTCCCATGAGTGATCAAACCCTCGGATCGGTGATGGTTATCGGCGGTGGTATTTCCGGCATTCAGGCTTCGCTGGATCTTGCCGAGTCGGGTTATTATGTCCACCTTGTGGAAAAACAACCTGCGATCGGCGGTGTCATGAGTGCGCTCGACAAGACATTCCCCACCAATGAATGTGCGATGTGAATACTTTCACCTAAACTGGTCGAGGTCGGCCGGCATTTGAACATCGAGTTGCATACCCTTACCCAAGTAGAAAGCCTGGAGGGCGAAGCAGGAGCATTTACCGCAACGCTGCGGGAAAAACCCCGTTATGTGGATGTCGACAAATGCATCGCTTGCGGACTGTGTGCTGAAAAGTGCCCTAAAAAGGTGGATGACGTTTTCAATGAGCACCTGAACAAACGAAAAGCCATTTATGTGGAATATCCACAGGCAGTTCCACTCAAATATGCGATCGATGCTGAAAACTGCATCTATTTTCAAAAAGGCAAATGCCGGGCATGTGAAAAATTCTGTCCGGCCGGGGCCATTGATTTCACCCAGCGTGAACGCACGTTTACACTGGATGTGGGTTCGGTGGTGCTCTCATCGGGCGCAGAGCCTGCAGATCCATCCAGCCTCGTTTTTTACGGCCACGGCCGATTTCCAAATGTAATCACAGCCATGCAGATGGAACGAATACTTAACGCAACCGGTCCTTACCAGGGGAGGCTCATCCGTCCCTCCGACGGTAGGGAGCCGGAGCGCATCGCATGGATACAATGCGTCGGTTCCCGGGATACGCATACCCCGGGGTCTACCGGTTATTGCTCCGGCGTTTGCTGCATGTATGCGGTGAAGGAAGCCACAATCGCCAAAGAGCATGCCGGCAAAAACCTTGATGCGGCCATTTTCTTCATGGACATGCGGACCCACGGCAAAGGTTTTGAGCGCTATTATCGACGGGCTGAAGATGACCTGGGAGTCCGCTTCATCCGCTCCCGCGTACATTCCGTCGTTCCCGCGGCCGATGGGTCGGATGACCTCAAAGTCGGCTACGTGGATGAAGCGGGCAATGCCATGGAAGAGCAGTTCCAGATGGTGGTTCTTTCTCACGGTCTCAAAGCCCCCCGGGAGATGCAGGCTTTAGCGGAAAGGCTTGATATCTCGATGAACACCGATGGTTTCATAGAAACCAGCAGCCTTAAACCGGTCGAAACATCGAGGCATGGGGTTTTTGTATGCGGCTGCGGCGCCAATCCAGTCGATATCCCCCAATCTGTGATGGAAGCATCCGCGGCCGCTTCGGCGTCCGCATCCCTTCTGTCCAAATCCAGGAACACCTTGACTCGTCACAAGGAATATCCTCCTGAAACAAGTATCCAACCTGAAAAGATGCGAATAGGCGTTTTTGTCTGTCATTGCGGAATAAACATCGGTGGCGTCGTCGATGTACCTGCGGTTCGGGACTACGCCCGTGAACTGCCGGGCGTCGTTTATGCCGGCGACAACCTTTTTTCCTGCAGCCAGGACACCCAACAGGCGATTCGCGATGCCATAGCAGAGCACAATTTGAATCGGGTGGTGATTGCGGCATGTACTCCCAGGACCCACGAACCGCTGTTTCAAGAAACCATACGCGAAGCAGGTTTAAATCCATATCTGCTTGAATTCGCGAACATACGCGATCAAGACTCATGGGTTCACCAATCCCAACCCGAGGAAGCCACAATAAAGGCTATGGATTTGGTCCGGATGGCGGTATCCAAGGTAGCGCTGTCGGAACCCGTCGATCGGTTGAAGCTGCCGGTCAATCCTTCGGCCCTTGTTGTCGGCGGGGGTCTTGCAGGCATGACAGCAGCGGTCCAGCTTGCTGACCAGGGCTTCCAGGTGTACATAATCGAAAAGACAGGCGTCCTGGGCGGGAATGCGACCAGCATCAAAACCACCTGGGACGGAGGAGATGTCCAGGGCTACATGAAGGACCTGACAAAACGGATTGAAACGAACTCTCTCATAGAAGTCTTGCTGAAAAGCCGGATCGAATCTGTTTCAGGGTTCATCGGAAACTTTAAAACGGTTGTAAACACCGGTCAAGACCAACGCGAAGTCAGCCATGGTGCCGTCATCCTGGCAACGGGCGGAGATTATTACAGGCCTGAAGAATATCTCTATGCTACCGACGACAAGGTGACCTGTTGGCATGAGCTGGAAGATCTTTTTGAAAGGGAGCCCGAGCGGCTGGAAGACGCAGAATCCGTGGCATTTATACAGTGTGTGGGTTCCCGGGAACCGGATCGCCAGTACTGCTCACGCATCTGTTGCACATCTTCGCTTTTGCAGGCGATAGACTTAAAAACAAAAAAACCTCAACTGGACGTCTATATTCTGTACCGGGACATAAGAAGCTACGGACTCAGAGAGGAGCTCTACCGGAAAGCGAGAGAAATCGGCGTGACGTTTTTCCGGTACACCCTCGATGAAAAGCCCCGGGTGGAAACGGGGGACAACGGCCGGCTTACAATTACCGTAAAGGACCATGTCCTGGGCTCTCCGGTAAGTTTTCAAGTAGATTATTTAAATCTTTTCACTGCGTTGGTTCCGCAGGGGGAAAATGAAATATCGAGGCTTTTCAAGGTACCGGTCAACGAAGACGGCTTCCTGCTCGAAGCTCATATGAAACTCAGGCCTGTTGATTTCTCGACTGATGGTGTTTTCCTATGCGGACTTGCGCATTACCCAAAACCGATCGAAGAATCCATCGCACAGGCGCAGGCTGCAGCCGCCCGTGCCGCCGGGGTGCTCACTCGGAAATTCATCGAGGTTGAACCTATCGTCTCGGTCATTGATCAGGAAAAATGCATCGGGTGTGGTTTCTGCGAGGCTTCTTGTCCCTACGGGGCTGCACAGCTCGTCAAAGTGGAAGGCAAGGGATTCAGAGCCGAAAGCAACCCGGCGCTTTGCAAAGGATGCGGAATTTGTGCCGCCGGTTGTCCCCAAAAGGCCATCGATATGCTTCATTTCCGCGACAGCCAGATTCTGGCTGCTGTCGAAGCAGGGGCGGAAAAGGTGCAGAGGATGAAAAAAACGGAGCTCGAAGTTCGAAAAAAATACAGCACATCGGGATCCGGCTACCTGGTTGCCGACGATTACTATTATCATTCCGGACACACATGGGCGAAGCCCATCAAAGGCGGCCGCGTCCTGATCGGGGTGGATGATTTTGCGGGAAAAATTCTTGGAAAAGCCGACCGGCTGAACCTTCCGGAACCCGGAACCGTCTTGAAGCAGGATCGGCCGGGATGGTCTTTAAACCGTTCGGGCCGCCGGGCCGCCTTTCTTGCACCGGTAAGCGGACGGGTCTTCGCGGTCAACGAAAAGGTGGTAGCGAACCCTGAAATATTACTAAAAGACCCGTATGGTAAAGGATGGCTGCTCGTGCTCGAGCCTTCGCTTGTGAAGCCCAAAGAGATTGAAGCCCTTTACAGCGGAGATCAAAGCTTCCGATGGATCGAGAAAGAATTCCAGGCATTGCTGGATCTCATGGGGCCTCAACATGAACGGCTGGCCTCGACCGGAGGCGGTCCTATTGAAGACCTGTTCGACAAGTTCCCTGAAATTGGTTGGAAAAAGCTGGTTGGAACATTCTTAAAAACGACGGATGACCGGCCGGCCGATTAACACACAGGCCCACGAAAGGTAAAAAAATGACGGAAAAATTCAAACCACGAATCCTGGCGTTTCTCTGCAATTGGTGCGCCTATGCAGGTGCAGACCTTGCCGGCGTTTCAAGGATACAATATCCGCCCACGATACGGGTGATACGGGTGATGTGCTCCGGCCGGGTCGATCCTGCTTTCATCGTCAATGGTCTTGCAAAGGGTTTTGACGGCGTGATGGTATCCGGGTGACACATCGGTGAGTGTCATTACCTGGATGGTAATGTTCATGCGGAAAAGGAAATGGAGATCGTTCGGTTCCTGTTGGACCTCTCCGGCATAGGTTCCGATCGTTTATTCATGCGGTGGGTCAGCGCCTCGGAAGGCGCCCAGTTCGCCGCCTACGTAAAGGAATTCAGCGAAACGGTGGAAAGACTCGGGCCGTTCATGCCTGGCGACTTTGAAATCCCACTGGCTGCTCTTGAAAGCACATTACATGCTCCGCGTTTGCGGTGGCTGACCGGAATGGAGATTAAAATTACCGAACAAGGCAATGTCTACCAGGAAAAAATTGATAAGTCCGACTACCGGGACACCCTTGAAAGTGCAGCCCGCGAAGAATACGAAAAGGCCCTTGTGTTGGAATCGCTTCGCAGGGAGCACACCAGCGTCCGGGAAATCGCCATCGAAACGGGTATGCCCGTTTATACGGTCTCATGTCGACTTAATGAACTCGAAAGAGCCAGACTGGTGGAGTTGAAAACCTACCGGGGGAGCACCCCGGAATTCAGAGGAGCGTAGGACAAAACATGCCGGGTCTACTTTTGATAGACCCTCTAGAGGTCAAATATGGATATAGCAGAGAAAAAAAATGACAGAATAGGTTCGGTTATTGTGGTTGGAGCCGGGATTTCCGGCATGCAGTCGGCGCTCGATCTGGCAGGCTCCGGTTTTTATGTTTACCTGGTGGACAGCTCTCCCAGCATCGGTGGGATGATGGCGCAGCTGGACAAAACCTTCCCGACAAACGACTGTGCGATGTGAATCATCTCACCCAAGCTGGTCGAGGTCGGCCGCCATACAAATATAGAGGTGATCACCAATTCGGAAATCGACAAGCTGGAAGGAGAACAGGGCAACTTTCAGGTTACGCTTAAAAACAACCCGAGATTTATAGATCCGACGGCATGCACGGGTTGTGGGCTCTGCAGCCAAGCCTGCCCGGTGACCGCAATCAATGAATTCGACTGCCGCCTTTCTCAAAGGTCGGCCGCTTTCATCCCCTATGCTCAAGCAGTACCGTTGGCCTACAGCATCGACCGCAAACGATGCATCGGCTGCGGTCTCTGTGAAAAAATCTGTCTGGCTGGCGCGGTCCAATACGACGACGCCCCGCGGGAAACACAGCTGAATGTCGGAGCGGTCGTCCTCGCCACCGGGAACCGGACCTTCGACCCGTCTGATCTCGACACCTACAGATACAATGAGTGTCCGAATGTCATAACAAGCCTGGAGTTCGAGCGGATTCTCAATGCCTCCGGCCCCTATATGGGGCACCTGATGCGACCTTACGACCGTGAGGAACCGCGCAAAATAGCCTGGATACAGTGCGTGGGTTCGAGAAGTCTCCAAAACGGGGCCAAGCCTTACTGTTCCTCGGTTTGCTGCATGTACGCGGTGAAGGAGGCCGTGATCGCCAAGGAACATGCACATGGAGATCTCGACACCGCGGTGTTCTTTATGGACATGCGAACCTATGGAAAAGAATTCGAACAGTACTATGAACGCGCCTCGCTCAAACACGGTGTGCGATTCATTCGTTCCCGCGTACACAGCGTGGACCCCGTCGGCGATGGGGACTTGAAAATTTCTTATATCGAAGAAAACGGCGGAATTAAAAGCGAAACCTTCGATCTTGTCGTGCTATCGACGGGACTGGAAGTTTCACAGGTATCGGTGGATCTCGCAAACAAACTCGGAGTGGATCTGAACGAAAATCGGTTCGCAAAAACCGACAGTTTCAAGCCGGTCGCCACGTCGGTCCCTGGCATTTATGTCTGTGGTGCCCTTCAGGGCCCTAAAGACATCCCTCAGTCTGTGACCGAGGCTTCCGCCGCCGCCGCCCTTTCCGGGGCGCTTTTGAGCGAGAGCCGCTGGAGCAAGTGTCGGGAAATTGAATTGCCGGAAGAATCCAACGTGAAAGGAGAACCGCCGAGAATCGGCGTTTTCGTATGCCATTGCGGAATTAATATCAGCGGTGTTGTGGATGTCCCGGCCGTCCGCGACTATGCTCGGAGTCTCCCGTATGTGGTTTATGTCGAGGACAATCTGTACACCTGCTCTCAAGACACACAGATCAAAATGGCTGAGGTTATACGCGAGCAGGGCATCAACCGCGTTGTCGTTGCCGCCTGTACACCCAAAACCCATGAACCCCTTTTTCAGGAAACCCTTCAAAATGCGGGGTTAAATAAATATTTGTTCGAAATGGCCAACATCCGCAATCAGGATTCCTGGGTTCACAACAGGAACCCCCATTCCGCCACGGAAAAAGCCAAGGACCTGGTTCGAATGGCGGTCGCCAAGGCGGGGTTTCTCGAATCCCTTCCGGAAACAGAGCTTTCGTTGAACCCCGTCACGCTCATCATAGGCGGAGGGGTTGCCGGCCTTACGGCGGCTGAGAATCTGGCCGACCAGGGCTATAAAGTTCATCTGGTCGAGCGATCCGCCGAGTTGGGAGGACAGGCCAACTTTTTGTACAAAACCTGGAAGGGAGAAGACATAAAGGCCGGGCTCGATCGACTCATAGCCAGAGCAAAAAACCACCCGAATATAACGGCACATCTGGAAACGGAAGTCGTCCACGTCGATGGATTTATAGGTAACTTTTCTTCGGTGCTGCGCAAAGCCGACGGCCACGAAAACACCCTCGAACATGGGGTCGCGATCATCGCGACAGGAGGAGAAGAATATAAACCCGATGAGTATCTTTACGGCAGCAACCCCGCGGTGGTAACCCACCTGGAGCTTGATCGACGATTCTCAACCGATGATCCGTCGATAACGGAACTTGGCAGCGCAGTCTTCATCCAGTGCGTGGGCTCCCGGCAGCCGGATCGCCCCTATTGCAGCAGGGTTTGCTGCACTCACACGGTAGAAAGTGCTCTTGAGCTGAAACGTCGAAACCCGGAGATCGAAGTTTACGTGCTCTACCGTGATATGCGGACTTATGGAGAACGGGAGGAATTATACAACCGCGCACGGGAACAGGGTGTCATATTTATCCGCTACGACCTGGAAAATAAGCCGGTATTCACGGAAAACGACGGAAGTCTCCAGGTCGAGGTGCACGATCCGATTCTTGGTTCAAAGATCCTTCTCAGGCCGGATCTCGTCACCCTTGCCACAGCGGTTGTTCCTTCAGGTGGAAATGATTTGGCGAGCCTCTTCAAAATCAGCAAAGACGGAAGCGGTTTCTTCACAGAAGCACACGCAAAACTGAGGCCGGTCGATTTCGCCACAGACGGAGTCTTTCTCTGCGGACTGGCCCATTATCCCAAATCTCTGGATGAAAGCGTCGAACAGGCTCTTGCCGCAGCCGGGAGAGCTTCAGCTTGCCTGGCGGCTGCCAAGGTGATGGTGGGTGGTTCTGTGGCCGAAGTCAATCCGGCATTTTGCAGTCGATGCGGCATGTGCGTCGAGATCTGCCCTTTTGGAGCCGCCGGCTTTACAGAAGAAGGTTATGCGGCGATAAACGCCGCCCTGTGCAAAGGTTGTGGCCTTTGCACGGCATCCTGTAGAAGTGGCGCACTCACTCTCAAATGTTGCGATGATTCCCAGATAATGGCTATGATCGACCAGATGTGATCCTAGAGGCCTCCTCTTTTGTCTCCATATGAGAAAAGCCCCCGACTGACGTCAGGATAAGGCGTTGCCGGGGGCTTCGATGCAGGGGGGGTTCGCTTGTCTTGACCGGCCGAGTCTCCTCGCTTATACTTCTTCCACACATATCTAAGCCTTGGCGTTACGTTTCACCCCAGCTTAAAGAAAGGCGCCTGGATAAACTATGCCAGAGACTTTAAAACTGAACCTGGCTATCGTCGGTGGAGGCAAAACATGTCGCTACTTTTTGGAGCTCCTCCAGAAGAAAAACTATTTCCCGTATCTTTCGATCACGATTTTTGGCGTATGTGATATTAACCCGGATGCCGAGGGCCTGCGCCTGGCCCGGGATCTCGGTATCACCACAACCAACGATTATCGCAGCATAATCAACCTACCGAACTTGCACGGCGTCATAGAATTGACCAATGACCGCACGGTGCTTATGGACCTGATACGCCTTAGACCAAAAGGTGTCTGGGTCCTGGAACATAACATCGGGCGTATGCTTCAAAGGCTGTTTCTCCTGGACGAGAAATTAAAAGCGAAGGATGATGAAGTCGCTCTCGAGCGCATGATTTCAGATATTCTGCTTCACCGGAGCAATGACCGCATCGTGTTGCTGGATCCCGATTTTCGAATTCTCGACGCCAATGATGGCTACCTTAAAGCGGTGTCTAAAAGTCGGGAAGAGGCTTTAGGAAAACCCTGCTACAATATTGTCTACGGATTCAATCTCCCCTGCCCCGAACTGCGACCAAGCATGAAATGCCCCATGCTGGAAACTCTGAGAACCGGCGACAGCACAAAAGTGATTCATGAAATCGTCGACGAGACAGGAGAACGGAACTATTGGAGCCTGGAAACCCATCCGGTGAAAGACCGGTCCGGCGAGGTGGTGAGGGTGATCGAAATCCGCAGGGACATCCCGGAAGAACTCCCCTCTCTATGGGAAAAACGCCTGCAGGAAGTCAAAACCGATCTGGGAAAAGTCGTTCAGGAAGACCGAATGCTTTCCCTGGGAAAACTTTCCGCCAGTTGTGCTCATGAAATCAACAACCCAATCCAGGGTCTCCTTACTTTTTCTCACCTGATAAAATCGATGCTCGATGAAGGAAAACCCACTGAAGAGGACCTGCAAAATTTCAAGGAGTTCATCGCATTGATGTGCAGTGAGCTGGAGCGTTGCGGGGATATAACATCCGGCTTGCTTTCCTTCGCCAGACAATCCCTGATGGCCGCGGCTGAAGTCGATTTGAACGAAGCACTTCGATCGGTCATAACCCTCGCACGGCACCATATGGAACTACAGAATATCCGGCTCGAAATGAACCTATATCATGGAATGCTTACTATCAGAGGAGATATCAACCACTTGCAGCAATGCTTTTTGAACCTTGTCTTTAATGCGATAGAGGCAATGCCCGATGGGGGTAAATTAATTGTCACAACCGGTCTGGATGAAAAAAAACATCGTGCATCGATAATGATAAAAGACACTGGAACCGGAATCGACAAAGCAATAATCGACAGGATATTCGATCCCTTCTACACCACCAAATCACAGGGGAAAGGCACTGGACTGGGCCTGTCGATCGTTTACGGTATCGTCAAGGGCCATAAAGGGCTGATCAACATCGAAAGCGAAAAGGGTGAAGGCTCGGTGGTGACGGTGACATTTCCGGTGCTTTACACCACCGGGAGTTCAGGAGACAACAATGAATGAAAAATTCAGGCTCATGGTAGTGGACGACGAAAAAATCGTTCGGGAGTCACTTTACCACTGGTTCAAAAAGTCCGGCCACGTCGTAGAAACGGCGGCATCCGGTTTCGAGGCCCTCGAAAAACTTGAAAAAACACCCTTTGATCTGCTGTTCGTGGATATAAAGATGCCGATGATGAACGGTCTCGAACTGCTGGGAAAAGTAAAGGAAGAATACCCGGATACAATCGTCGTTATAATTACGGCCTACGGATCAATCGACAATGCTGTGCAGGCGATGAAAATGGGTGCCAGCGACTACCTGCTGAAACCTTTCAAACCGGACCAGATGTCGCTCCTGCTGGAAAAACTCGCCAATCAGAAACGCCTTGCCGAGAACTACCGTTATGTCAAAGGGGTTCTTGACGAACTCATCCGTTTCGACAATATCATTGGCCGGTCAAAACCGATGCAGCAGATATTCAATATCATTCCCGAAGTGGCACAGTCAGATTCCGCCGTGCTCATCACCGGAGAAACCGGCACCGGAAAAGAACTGGTCGCCAAGGCCATTCATGCGAAAAGTCCTCGGGCTCACGGACCGTTTATCGCTATCAACTGCGGAGCAATGCCGGAAACATTGCTCGAAACCGAGTTGTTCGGTCACCGGAAAGGGGCTTTCACCGGTGCGAATCAAAACAGGAAAGGCTTCCTGGAAGTCGTGTCCGGCGGAACGCTCTTTCTGGATGAAATTGGCGAAATAAGCCCCAAAATGCAAGTAGACCTTCTGCGCGTGCTGGAAGAAAAGGAAGTCATCCGGGTAGGAGACAGGGAGCCGATCACCGTGGACTTCCGACTGGTTTCCTCGACATGCAGAAAACTTGATGAGGAGGTGAAAGCCGGCAATTTCCGTGAAGATTTCTTTTACCGGATAAACGTTATCACAATCCCCATCCCGCCGCTCCGTGAAAGAAAAGAGGACATCCCCCTGCTGGTCGAGCATTTCTTGAACAAATACAGCCATGAAACCACCAAAAAGGTGGACAAAACCACGGCCGAAGCCTTGGCCTTTCTAAAGAGTTATGATTGGCCGGGTAATGTCAGGGAGCTCGAGAATGCTATTGAACGTGCAGTTGTACTTTCCAAGTCCAGGACCCTCGGTGTAGATTCTTTTTCTTTTCTGCAGCCTGCTAGAACCGGATACAAAACCCGCCGCACACTTCGCGAGATGGAAAAAGATTATATAGAAGAAACCCTGGAACACCAGAACTGGAACGTGACCCGCTCCGCTGAAATCCTTGGTATCAACCGGGTCACGCTTCACAAGATGATCAAAAGGTATAACATTGAACGAACCCGGTAATTTCCGGTAAGGCTGGTTTTTATGTCGGGCATAAAGGCTCGTGTGGGGATCATGGCATTCGGCTCGCCGCCGGCGGAAGTTCTCCGGTCTATCGCGGAAGCTGTTCCGGTTCATTTCGGTATGCCGGTGGAAATCCTTCCCCCGGTCAAAACTCCATCCTATGCATTCGACCCTGCGAGAATTCAATATAACGCTGTATCGATCATCGAAAATATCGAAGCGATGAAATTTCCTCCGGACCTAAAGATCCTTGGAGTTTTGACCGTGGATCTTTTCCTTCCGGTTTTCACTCATGTTTTCGGGGAAGCCCGGCAAGGGGGAAACTGCGCTTTGGTTTCGCTGCACCGGCTTGGTCACGACGCCGGGAGTTCCCTTACATCCCCCGCATCCATCAGTAAAAGGACCACAAAGGTGGCCCTTCATGAACTCGGCCACCTCTTTAACATAGTCCATTGTTTCGACCGCTGCTGCCTGATGCATTTCTCAATGGATCTTGATGAGCTGGACTGTATACCGGTTGAATTCTGCCGCTACTGCAAAGCTTTTTTGGATGAGTCAATCAAGCAGTTTCGCAAATGAACAAACGTAAATTGAATCATCTAACGGACTTCCGCCACTCGACGGCAAAAATTTCCGCCACCCGGTCTATTTTGTTTTCGTCGATCTTGAGAGCTCTGGCAACTTCCTGATACAGCTGCCGGCGATCTTTGTTCTCTGCGTCGGCCAGTGCTTTAACGTCACGTTTTTCCTTCAGGCCTAGTCCCTCAAGCGATGCGACTTTCACATAACCTTCCTTCCCCTCTGAGAGTGCCCCTTTATGGTAATAGGGTTTCATTTCAACGAATCTGGCCCTCATCTTTTCTTTCAGCGCCCTAATCGTCGCATTTGAAACCTCGGTCACTTCTTCAGCCCAAACCGAAGCAGGAGAAAAAGCGAAAAAAATGCCTTTCCACAAAAAGCTCCGGTCTTTTTCCGAGGGCTTATCAATTTCTTCGTTTCCGCGTATGTCATGTACGATTTCTCCCGCCATAGCCTCGACTTCTTCCGCTGGAAAATAAATATTTATCGTAACGCAGGCACCCAGAGCCAAACAAAAAAACAGCGTAACCGGGAAAAATCTTCTCCGTGTGAATTTCATAATCTCCTCCTTTATCAAAATATCAGCGATCTTCCGTAATAACCCTTTTGATCCTGTTTACCATATCTTTGAATCGAATGCGATTATCGGGATTACGGTTTACAATATTAACGCCCGAAATACCTCCGCGTTTCATAATATATTCGCTTCCGCCCTCTTTTATCGTCCCGTTTATCGTGAAATAGTCGTTGTCTAAAGAAGCCCTTACGCCGATTTTCTTGTAACCCAGCGTTTCAAAAAATGATGTTAACACACCGGCAAAACCTGAGAAAGGGCTTTCTCCTGCGCCTATTCGGGATATGTTTTCCACGGCCTTTATACTGATCCTTTGATTCTCGGGCCCCTGTTCCGTCTCAAGCAGCATATCGAAATGCTGGGGCTGACTGCCTGCAATTTCAAGGTTCCGAATGTATCCGTTCATTATCCCGTCAATCCTCCCGAAAGGAGTGTCTCCAGTCAATTTCCCGAGGTTAATGCCTGAAAAATCAAGCGAAAGTTTAAGCAGGGGAGACGCTGAGAAAATCCTTTCGGCCTTCAGGCCGGTGATCGAGACTTTTCCCTCGAAGATTTCCCCTCTGAGGCTGCCGCTTGTGTTGATTTGATTGTTTTCTAAAACCACCGGATCGAGCAGCCCTTCAAGCTTTGAATTTCTTTCCCGGGGCCATATTCCGGACAAAAACGGTGATAAATCCTCGAATAAAATCCTGGCTGAGGTTTCCACCTTCAATCCTTCCCGCAGGATATCTGCTGATAAGGCCTTGCCGAACTCGATTCTACCGACAGGAATCCTAATCACCGTAGGAACCGGAATCCCGATGCGGTTCGGAACGGCTTCGATCTTAAAATCCAGACCTTGCACTGGAAAAAACGGTGCTCTAAGTTCTGCGATCGAAAGCCGCCCGGAAGCCGGTTCAAAATCAGCATGGACCCGGTTTTCCCGTGCACCTGACTCAATCCATACAGGCAGATCGATGTTTATATCATTTCCAGATATTTCCTTTTCAGCTGCGGAAAAACGGCCTTCTCTCAGTTTAACTCCACCCATGATGGACAGTACCGTAGGAGAGTATGACAGTTCCATGTCCGCGGAAATCTTTCCTTCGGGCTGCAGTTTATCAAGTAGCGGTACCCGTCTTCCGAGCGGTTCCCTGACCAGGAGATTATAAAGTGGAGACAGGGAAGCCCGGGGGAAATGAATGGCCAGCCGGGTTGAGGCGACAGAGCCGACATTCGCGGTTCCTTCCAACACTATATCGAATAATTTTTCAAATCCCATGCTATACCGCCCCACCCGGACCTGCCCCTTGTCTAACACAAAATCCACAAGTCCGCTTGACCTAAACGGGTTCAGCCCGAGGTCCAGGTAATACAAGTCCAGCAAGAGCTCACCTTCCGTTGCACGGGTGGACAATTCCCCGGAGATTGATATCGTATCCAAATCCACCCTGCCATCAAAATCGAAACTTACGGACAGCCCTTCGCCGATAAAGCGGCCGCTGGGATCCTGGAAAAAAAGACCTTCGAGCTTTATCCCCGAATTCAGCGCTATCGTACCCTCAGAATTCAGGGATGCTTCGAGCTCGATCATATTCCTTCCGGATACCTCCCAATCCACCGGCACCAGCCCGAGTTTCACGGCAAGCGGAACCAACCCGGCGCCCTCCCCTGCGACTGAGATGTAGAACATTTCAGGGTTTATCCGCCCGCTCGCTGAAAAATTCCCCGCCGGCGGAAAGGAAATCAAAACTTTGGAAAAATCAACTGAAAGGCTATCCAGGTCCACCTCGAAGCCGGATCCGGTCGCACGAATATTCTCGAAAGTAATACCTTTGCCGGGTGTAGCTAAAACCGTACGCGGGGCCCGAGCCGAAAACCGTTCGACTTCATATTTCGGGTGCTTTCCTGAAAAATGCATTTCAGTATCGGCGAGGTCAACGACCGCGGCATCGCTTGAAAAAGTTCCTTTTGAAAGCACCAATCCGGCACTGGAAATGGCTGGAAATCCGCTGGAGTCAATCGAAAATTTCGCCGTTCCGGAAACGACACCGGCAAAATCAGAGCTATCCGTTTCCCAGGAAAAAGCTGTTCCTTCTACAATAGCTTCCGCATCCCCTTCCAGGTTCCATTTTTCATCGACCATTATACCTTCGGCTCGTCCTGCTAAATTTAGAGAGCCGTTCACCTTCATCCCAGGCAACCCTTTGGAGATAAAAAGAGGAAGGTTTGAAAGCTGGAGCAAACATCTTTCAGCGTTTACCTTGAATTCCGGCCGGGGCTCGATCCGACCTTCAAGGCTGCCGTCGAATTCCAGGACCTTTCCGGCTGTAATCACTGCATTTGAGGCTGTAATCGATTTTTCGACAAAATCAGCATCGAGATCAAATCGACCGCAGATTCCGGCGAATTTCTCTTCCCTGATTGCCAGCTCGGCGTCTTTTATCTCAAGGTCCGCAGAAACCCTTATGGAGGGGAATGAAATACCTGGCTGCAGAGCAAGCCGAAGATCAGGAACAAAAAACGCTCCGTCGATATCTTGCATCCGCACGTCGGCCTCACCTTCGATTCTTATCCGGCCCTCCGGGTCGCGATGGGCCGAAAGCCGAGCCATAGCCAGATCCAAACCCTCGAACCGCGCATCTACATCGCCCTTATCAATCGAAATTTCACGGATAAAAACATCCTTGAAAAAAATAAAGCCGGCCAGTCGCCCAAGGGTTTTTCGAAAAGCGCCATCCCTTTCAGATTGCTTCCAGGAACCTTTGAAATCCATTTCCCGGATTCTAACCGACAAACCTCCGGCCCTGACATAATCGACAACCAGGATCCGGTGGCCGAATCGTCCGTCAAGATGCATCCTGCAGGCCAGCTCGGAAATTTGAACCTTAAAGGCATCCGGGTTTGAAGGAGATGAAATGTTGACGGCCCATGCATCTATGCACAAAGGATGAATCGACCACTCCAGGCGCTCTGCCTGGACTTCAAGTCCGACCGCATCGGAGAGATATCTTCCGGCATGCACGGCAACTATTTCCGGATGCATGTAAAGATAAACGGCGGCAGAGGCCAGCAACCCCGCCATGATCAGAAGGAAGAGCGAAGAAAAAATGATTATTTTCCTTCCTGCTCTCATAAAACACACTTGAACCGGGTTTGTTACAAAATCTGGCTCAGGAAAAGTTTCGTACGCGCCTGGCTGGGGTTGCTGTAAATCTGCTCTGGAGTCCCTTCTTCAATGATCGATCCTTCATCCATGAAAATCATTTTGTCCGCAACTTCACGAGCGAAGCCCATCTCGTGGGAAACAACAACCATCGTCATACCTTCCCTGGCAAGTGTCTTCATCACGTCCAGCACTTCCCCGATCATTTCCGGGTCCAGTGCCGAAGTCGGCTCATCGAAAAGCATAACTTTAGGGTCCATGGCGAGCGCCCGTGCTATCGCGACGCGCTGCTGCTGACCCCCTGAAAGCTGCTCGGGGTAAACCCGGGCCTTATCAAAGATTCCCACCTTTTTGAGAAGACCCATCGCCTTTTTTTCGGATTCGTCCCTGGATCTTTTTCGAACAACCCGCTGGGCCAGCGTCACGTTTTCAAAAACCGTCTTGTGAGGAAAAAGGTTGAAAGACTGAAAAACCATCCCCATCTCAGCCCTCGCCTTGTTGATATCGGTTTTACGGTCCAGGATGTCAAGCCCATCGACGAAAATATTCCCTTCATCAGCTTCTTCGAGCCGGTTGAGACACCGCAGGAATGTACTTTTACCGGAGCCCGAGGGGCCTATTATCACTACCACTTCTCCTCTTTCAATCCGGCAGCTTACGTTTTTAAGCGCGTTCACTTCATGGCTCACATAGAACGTCTTGGAAATGTTTTTTACATCGATCATGACATCACCGCCCTTTTCTCCAGATACTGTACGAACATTGAAAGCGTGAATGTCAGAATCAGGTATAAAAAAGCGCACATCAACCACAACTCGAAAGGCTGCAGAGAAGTCGTCACCACTTCACGCGTGGCTTTGGTCAGCTCCCGGATCGCGATCAGGCCAAGCAGCGAAGAATCCTTGATCAGGCTTATGAACTGGCCGGCCAGGGGCGGCAGAATCCTTCGTAAAGCCTGCGGCAGAATGATGTGCCTCATGGACTGGAAATAGTTCATCCCGAGTGAACGAGCGGCCTCCGTCTGGCCCTTGTGTATGGACTGGATTCCGGCTCGTACGATCTCCGCCACATAGGCCCCGGTGAAAAACGCCAGGGATGTCACACCATACCAAATCGGAGGGAGTGGATCGATTCCGCCCTGGGCAAGCAGCGTGTTGATCAGGGTTCCAAGAACAAAATACCAGATGAAAATCTGCACCAGAAGAGGTGAACCACGGATTAGCTCAATGTAACTGATCGCACCCCATTTAAGCGCGGGATTGGACGATATGCGGCAGATTCCCGCTACCAGACCAATGAATATGCCTATAAAAATGGCGATAACGCTTACCTTCAACGTCATCCAAAGCCCGATCAGAAGTATCCCCGGACGCCATTGCTTATAAGAGCCGAGGACGTCACCTGGATAGATAAGATCTCCTTCGCTGACAAGCACGGTTTCGCCCGGAATCCTGTAACGCTCCTTTTCTCCAACACCGGCTACCTCAACGACCGCACCATCGCCTTCCGGCGTGACACCGCTCACCTCTCCCTCGATATAAGCTGAAATTTCAACGTCTTCCTGGTAGTAAAAATACTGCGGCACCCTGTACCAGCGCCATACATAATCCACTTTGAGCGTCGCGAAGTAAAGCCCGGAAATTGTCGCAAGCAGAGACAGAAAAAAAATCGACATCCAGATATGATTGTAAAATCGGCCTTTGCCCAGGCGTGACCTCCGATTGGATTTTGCCATGATGATTCCCTGAAATGTCTGTTTGCCGTTTACACAACGGAATTAGGATTGAATTCCCCTGCGGGGAGACGCCCCGCAGGGTCAAGGCTGTTACTGAACATCCTTTATCCAGTCTGTGGATCTGATCCATTTATTGTATATTCTACCGTATCGGCCATCATTTCTGATCTGCTTCAGAAAATTGTTCAACCAGTTCAAGAAATCAGGATCGCCCTTGTTTACGGCCCAGGCAAGCGGTTCGTAAGTAAAAGGTTCATCGAGAAAGATGAGTTTCTCGCCCCCCTGCTGAGCCATGAAAACCACATTGTAAGGAAGATCGTACACGAAAGCCGCAGCCCGTCCGTTCACCACTTCGAGGGCGGCCTCGGTTTCGGTTTCAAAGGATTTGTAGGTGGCCTTCGGAATCATCCGCTTGACCGCCTGTTCGCCGGTTGTGCCCAGCTTGGACGTCACGATATATTTGGGATCGTTGAGATCTTTATAGGATTTCACATCATCCCCGTACTTTTTGTCCAACAAAATGGTCTGCCCGATGATTATGTAGGGGTCCGCAAAATTGATTTTCAGGTTACGTTCCTGGGTGACCGTCATTCCGCTCATTATAATATCGAATTTATTGGTCATCAGCGCGGGGATGATACCGTCCCAGGCGGTGTTGACCGGCGTGAATTTCACTTTCATCGCCTTGGCCATTTCCTTGGCCACATCAATGTCGAAACCCACGAAGTTGCCTTTCGAGTCGGTCATCTCGAAAGGCATATAGCCGGCCTCGAAACCCACTCTGAGCTCTCCGTTTTTCAGTATCTGCTCAATCGTCGATTTCTTCGCCAGTTCAATATCCGCACCAAGCGCGGCGCCCGAAACGATGAAAACAGCAAGACCCGCCAACAATAAAACTCTGGTTAAACGATTCATAATTCCCTCCTCCTGTTGGTTAATGTTTTTTGACCAGCCGGCTGAAAATTTAAAAGGATTTCCCTTCATCCAGCAATTCTTTGATGACCATTCTCGTTCCGCAGGACGGGCACCTGGGAATTTCTTCTTTCGGGATATAAATGATAAGTGTCTGCTTACACTTGGGGCACTGAACTTCCACCGCCTCGGATTTTTCTCTCATTTCAGGCTCTCACTGGGATGGGTGTATTCCGGCAAATACTCCCGCCGAAAAGGCCGGGCTGTCCTTCTTGCCGCCACGGCGGATCCTATTCCATTCAATGGGTGGCAACTCTATGTAAAGGGCAATCGGAAGTATAGTGGCAGCCAGTGCGCGTGTCAAAACAAAATGCAGCGATTTCAATCGAGTTTTGTCTTCACCCATTTTTTAAAATTGTTCTACGACCGGCGGCAAAGGAGAACAGAAAGATTGAAAAGCACTGACAAAGCAGGTATATTTAAGAAATGAGTCAAAAATTCTTCAAATATCGGACCGTTTTAAATATAACTCTATTGCTGTTTTTGCTTTTTCTTTCCTGCCTTTTACTTGGCACAGCACTCGCGCAAAGCGCCTCCTCCGAGGAAGAAAAAAAAATACCGATAAGTCTTTCAGGGAATGTCGGCGAAGCCATGGCCAGGGAAGCCGGGAAGGTGCGAGCTGAACTCGAACGCCGGGCCTATTCGATATTTGAAAGGGAACCACTGGGCTGGAATCTTGAAACCGTCCGGTATATGTATCGTGAAGCAATTTCGCTGCCGGCAAAAATCCCTGACATCACCCGACATATCGCAGCCCAGGGTCGCGTGCTGGGGTTCGCCGGCTCGATGACCGTCTTTGTATTCATAGTGGCTGTACTCTACAGCCTGATCTGGCGAAAACGGATTTATGCATGGACGGAGCGAAAGACGGAGCCTTTGCTCCGCCGTCTTCCCGATACCCTGGTACCTTATGTGCGCTCCGGGATAAAAGTCGTCACAGCAGCACTGCTTCCCCTTATTCTGTTAAGCCTGTTTCTGCTTGTGGAGGCGATGGTCGCCTACCGGGCGGCCTGGTTCAGCCTTACCGGCAGGCTTCTGGGCCTCTGGGCTGTTGGAAGCCTGGTGTTGAACGTTCTTTCCGAGACATTGACAGGAGGTCTTTTCACCGCCACCGCATCCTACGGTGTGAAGCTTTATCGCTGGGCGAGCCTCGTGGTGTGGTACGTGCTGATCGTGATAGGAGTTTTTTGGGCCGCTGAATCATTCGATCTCCGCGAAGACGTGCTCATGTTGATAAAATGGGCGTTGTCGATTACCATCGTCGCCGCGGTTTTTCAGCTCCTGTTAAAAAAGAAGGCTCTGTTTTCGCTTCTGCCTTCACTTCCCTATGCGCCATACAAAAAGTTCATCCGGATCCTCACCGCCTGGTATTATCCTCTTCTGGGCATCTCGCTTCTCGCCGCGCTGCTGTGGTGCTTCGGATACCGAAACTTCGGGCGGATCGTGCTTCACAAAATATGGTTCACCGGTGCCGCGTTCATGGCCATCATGGTGGCTTATCATCTCCTGAGCGGATGGCTCAAGAAGTGGCGTAATCGTATAGATTCAAAGGACGAAGCCGCCCGCCTGTTTATCAGTTCTTTGAAAACCCTTCTTATTTATACGACTGTTCTGGCCTCTTTTGGTGTGGTACTGAACCTCCTCGGTCTTGCCGACCTTGTCAAGCGTTTGATGTCCTTTCCGCTGTTCCACCTCGGCGAAAATGTGGTAAGCCTTTGGATTATCGTTAACGCAGTTTTGATCCTTCTTGTCTTCGTCTTCGGAACCCGTCTTGTTCAAAGCTACCTCGACTACAAGGTTTATCCTTCCCTTGGGATAGACCAGGGGCTCGGATACGCCCTGAATACCTTTCTGAAGTATTTTTTGATCGTGGTCGGATTTCTGTTTTCTCTTAAGATAGTCGGAATCGATCTCAGGTTTCTGCTCGTTTTCGCGGGTGCGATCGGCATCGGATTGGGTCTAGGGCTCCAGAACATGGCCGCCAACATGATCAGCGGCTTCAGCATTATTTTCGGGGGGAAAATAAGAAAGGGCGACTGGATAGAATCGGGCGGAACACTCGGAGTCGTGACCGACATCTACCTTCGAGCCACCAAGGTGCGAACCAGGGATAACATTGAATACCTGATCCCCAACTCGGAGCTTATATCCAACACCATCGTCAATTATTCGCTCTCCTCCCCTATGGTCCGTTTAGCTCTTCCTCTGGGGGTTTCATACAGCGCCGACACCCGGCAGGTGGAAAAGATTCTTCTGGCCGTGGCCGAAGCCGAACCGCTTGTATCGGATTACCAGAAACCCGTTGCCAGATTAGTCGGTTACGGAGACAGTTCCATTGATTTCGAACTCCTGATATGGTTCGACGTCCGTAATATCGGACGGCGGAAAATCAGAAGTGCGCTTTATTTCGCGATTTTCGACGAATTCAAAGAAGCCGGCATTGAAATCCCCTTCCCGCAGCGGGATATCCATATCCGGAGTACTGTAGGACCGAAACTCGAAAACTGATCCCCACGGCTTTGCCTCGTAGCATCCGTCCTGGATCACAAAAACAACCCGAGGAGGAATCCATGCAGAAAAAGCTCGCTGAAGGAGTTTATTTCATCGAAGGTCAAGACGATATGATCCCGGATTCAAATGCTTATGTGCTGGCGGATGCATCCGGTGAAGACCTGACACTGGTGGATGCAGGCCTTGTGGGAAAAGGTGCCTACAAGCTGGAAAGCATTAAACGGCTGGGATTTGAAATCGGCCATCTACGGCGGATTATCATGACCCACACCCATCTGGACCATCTGGGATGCGTGCCTGAAATCCTGGAGCAGGTGCCGGATGTAGAGCTTTGGGTGCACGCCGAAGAGGCCGAACCGCTGGAGCAGGGAGATGACCGCATCGTATTCGGAATGCCTGCGCTGAGGGATATGTGTTTATCACAGCTTGAAATTAGCCCCGAAACGTTGATGCTTAAGGTTAACCGCAAGCTCCAGGATGATGAAACCCTGCACCTGGGAGGCGAAACCTGGCGCGTCGTTCATATACCCGGGCATTCTCCCGGCTGTGTCGCCCTCTACAATCCCTCGAAAAAAATCCTCATCCCCGGCGATGTCGTCTATGCCGATTATGCTATAGGGAGGTTCGATCTTCATGGAGCCGATCCTGCAGCCCATAAGGCATCCCTCTACAGGCTGGCGGAGCTGGAAGTTGATATGCTTCTTCCCGGTCACGAGAGGGTCATGGAAACGGTCCAGCCCGGCTACATTAAAGAAACCGTCAAGCAATGGGAACAATACATGTAGGTTTTACACCTCCCGGGAACGATCGCATGGGCACTACCTATACATTTCTTATATACGCGTCCGCTGCAACCAAAACAACCCCGGCGGACACGGCGCCTTGTTCCCGTGGACCAATGGTGTTATAGATGGAGATGGATCAGGAATCAAATGTCATACCGCTTTATGCTGATGAAATGCTGGATGGATGTTTATCGTATTGACCAGAGAAAAAAAGGACAACCATGGAACCCATGATGATCACAGTCGGGCAGGCCCTTCGGGAAGCCGCCGTCAGGTTCCCGTTCCGCCCCGCCCTGACTCACGTTTCGCATGACGTGAGCCTTTCATACGCGGAGCTGCTCGGGGAATCGGAAGAGGCCATGAGGGGTCTCATGGCCCTTGGCATCGGGAAAGGGGACAGGGTGGCCGTATTCGCGCCGAACATCCCTGAGTGGATCATAACCATGGCCGCTGTAATGGGCATGGGCGCGGTGCTGGTGCCGGTGGATCCGGGCGCGGACGAGGAAACCCTGGTTCACATGCTTGACCGGGTGAAATGCCGGGCCATGATAGTATCGGCGGGATCCCGAGGCCCGGTGGACCGGCTCCTAGAGCTGCGGGACATGTTGCCGTCACTGGAGCACGTCATCTTCACCGGTGAGCCCGACTGTCCCGGCGCCATTCCCTGGCGGGAACTCGCTGCCCTCGGGGAACATCTTCCTCGCGGAGCGGAGGCCGAAGCCGCCGGGCGGGTTTCGCCTGGCGACCCGGCGGCCATAATGTTCACCTCCGGAACCACCGGTCTTCCGAAAGGGGTCCTGCTCGACCACCAGGGTCTCGTGAATAAGACCCTTTGTGCCGCCGAACGGCAGGGTATCGACCACCGGGATCGCCTCTGCCTCTTCTTTCCGTTGTCGCACATGTTCGGAAATACGTGCATCGCTCTGGCAGCTTTTCTGAGGGGAGCCCACCTGGTCATGTCCGGGGAGGCATTCGATCCCGATGAAATCCATTCGGCAGTCTCCCGCGAGCGCTGCACGGCCATCTACGGGACCCCGGGAATGTTTTCAGCGCTGATAGATCGGCCTGGGTTCGAACGGACCGAATGGACAAGTATCAAGAAGGGAATCGTCGGGGGTGCACCGTGCCCGATGGACCTGATGAAAAGGCTCGTTGAGGATCTGGGGATAAGGCACCTAACGGTGGGCTACGGCATTACCGAGGCTTCCAGCTGGATCACGATGACAATGCCTGAAGACCCGCTCCACCTCCGCGTATCAACTATCGGCCGTGCGCTTCCGTGCAACGAGGTTAAAATCGCCGACCCGGCGACCGGCAAGCCCCTCCCCCCCGGCACGCGCGGGGAACTGTGCACCAAGGGCTTTCTGATGAAGGAATACTGGGAGATGCCCGCCGCCACCGCTGCCACCGTCGACCCCAAGGGCTGGCTTCACACCGGGGACCTGGGTGAGATGGACGAAGCGGGCTATGTGCGCATAAGCGGGCGGATCAAGGACGTGATCGTCAGGAAAGGTGTCGAGATTCACCCGGTGGAACTGGAAGAAATAATCCACGAACTCCCCGGGGTATCACAGGTCCAGGTCTTCGGCTTCACGAATCCCGCCGGGGGCACGGAAGTGGCCGCATGGGTGATCCCCCGGGAAGGCGTAAATCTCACCGGCGCCGAGATAGAAAACCACATGCAGAGCCGGATCGATGAGAGCCTCCGCCCGTCGCATTACAGAATAGTGAAGGGATTTCCGACCACCGCGAGCGGCAAGGTACAAAAAAAGAAACTGGCGGAACTGGCGGAAAAAGCCGTCCTCACGTGACAGGGCGGCCGGCCTGGCGGAGTTCTATGGAAACGGCACCAGCGGCTTCACGGCGAAGTACAGAATCGGCAGGAAGATCGCCGGGAGCATGTTACCCACCCGAATTCGTTTAACCTCAAGCATATTGAAGCCTATCGCGGCGATCAAAAGTCCTCCGACGGCCGACATCTCCGTGATCACTTCGGGCGTCAGGAATCTGGATACGAACGACGCCGAAAGAGTTATCGCTCCCTGGTAGACCAACACCGAAACGGAACTGAACAAAACCCCCGCACCCATCGTGGAGGCGAACACGATTGAAGCGATTCCGTCAAGCAGGGATTTGGCGAACAACGTGCGGTGGTCTGAAGCCAGGCCGCTTTCAAGGGACCCCACGATCGCGAGTGCGCCGACGCAGAAAATGAGACTCGTGGTAACAAACCCGCGGGAAAAACCCTCGCCTGCGGAGAAACGAGTCTGGACCCAGTTTCCTGCGCTTTCCAGACGGTCCTCTATGCGCAGCCATTCTCCCAGCACGCTTCCGACCGCAAGGCATATTATAACCAAAAGAATTTGCTGGGTTTTAAACGCGTTGGAAATTCCGATGAGCATCACCGCCAGGGACAATGCCTGCATCACAGTCGTACTGTACCGGGAAGGGATACCTCCCCGCAAAACAAGGCCTATCCCACCGCCTGCCACTATGGCTGCGGCATTGACAAAAGTACCCAGCAAAGCTATCTCCTGATAAAACTGAAAAAGATGGGGTTCAGTCGGGTGTCATCCCGGCAGGTTCTTCACGACGCCGCCTTCAATCTTTTGTGCTCCACCATGATGCACTTGTTCATAACAACCTGCAGACCCGCTTCCCTGGCCCTTGCGGCAGCCTCGTTGTGGACGACGCCCAGCTGCATCCATAAAGTCCCGGCACCGACTTCAACGGCCTCTTCAACGACCTGAGGGATTCTCGAAGGAGAAATGAAGCAATCCACGATATCTATTTTGACCGGCACCTCGGAAACCCGCCTGTAGCAACGCCTCCCCAAAAGATTTTCCTGCCCGGGATTCACCGGTATCACATCGTATCCCTGCTCGATCAAATAACGGGCCACGCGGTTGCTGTCCCGCTGTTCTTTTGGGGAAAGCCCTACGACGGCTATTGTGTGGGATTGCTCGAGTAGTCGTACAATATCAGCTTCCGGCGGGTTACAATCCGGCAACTCGCAGTTCTTTTCAGCCATAATCACCATCTTCTTCGGGTTCACCTTTGCAGACGAGACCCTCGTTTTCATTCGGCATTTCCGGATGGGCACTACTTAAGAGCCGAAGAGACCTTTTCGACTTTTTTCTTCATATCCATCGCAGTCTTGAGACCCGGCATCTGGTCCATAACCTTGCCGGTTATTTTTCCTTCGAGCGCCTGTGTGGGAGTGGACGCGGCAGTTTTCGACTCCGGCGCATCGGCTTCAACCTGAGTCGTTTCATCGTTGTTCATATGCTTTTTTACATTCTTGAATTCCCTGATCGCTCCACCAAGGCCTTTACCGATCTCAGGCAGCCTTTTGGCGCCGAATATAAAAAAAACAACCAGTGCTATTACGATCAGTTCAGTGTGTCCCGGCATAAACATAGCCCGCTCCTCAATATTACCAGCCTTTAAACAAAAACGGTCCAGATTGAAAAAATATGTTTCTAACTTTAGTTGGTGCTGACCATTCGTAAACTTTACAGTGCTTATCCGGCGTTTCCGGATGCGCACCTGCTAGCCTTGAGAATTCACGAACTGCACGGGATCCTCGCTTTCTTCCCGCGCCTCGACAGTTCCTATCAAACACGCTATTTCCCCTATAGCCTCCAGCCGCTGCAATACTTCGTCGGTTTCCTTTTCATTCACGACAATCACCAGCCCGAGCCCATTATTAAAGGTGCGCATCATTTCGTGTTCAGGGATCTTTCCGACTTTTTGCAAATAAGAAAATATCGGTTGAGGCGTCCAGCTGTCCGTATCGATTACTGCCTTACATCTGCTGGGCAGCATCCGGGGGATATTGTCTATCAGACCGCCGCCGGTTATGTGGGAAATCCCGTAAATCGTGAAATCCCGTCTCATATTGGTTATCGTTCTGGAATAAATCTTGGTGGGCTCAAGCAGTTCTTCACCCAGTGTTCTTCCAAACTCGTCTACGTGTTGATCCACGGACATCTTGAGATCATCGAAAAAAATCTTGCGTACAAGTGAAAACCCGTTGCTGTGGAGCCCGCTCGAAGCGATGCCGATCAATTTATATCCCACCGCGATCTCTGAACCATCGAGCAATTCTTCGTTGTCTGCCAGCCCCACTACGAAGCCGGCCAAATCGTATTCGCCTTCATGGTAAATGCCCGGCATCTCGGCGGTCTCTCCTCCGATAAGCGCACACTGAGCCTCAATGCATCCCGCTGCTATACCTTTGACCACTTCTCCGGCTTTTTTAAGATCCAGCTTTCCCATCGCCAAATAGTCCAGGAAAAAAAGCGGGGCCGCACCCTGGACCATTATGTCGTTTACGCACATGGCAACCAGATCAATTCCGACTGTGTCGTGTTTGTCAAGCATGAAAGCGATTTTCAACTTCGTCCCGACTCCATCAGTGGAACTCACAAGCACCGGATTTCTATAATGCTGGAGATTTAAAGAGAACAGACCGGCAAAACCTCCGATGTCGGTTATCACACCGGATTTGAAAGTCTTGTTCACAATCGGCCGCAGTATATCAATGAATTTGTTTCCTGCGTCTATATCGACGCCAGCCTCTGCATACAACCCTTTCCCCAAGTGTTCTTCCATCGTTCCGCCGGACCCCGTTTCTAATTTAATCGTGAAAACTTGCGATTACCACCATGAAAATTTAGTATTAGTAGTAGTATCTTGCAGTTTTGTTGTCAAACCTTTTCTCCGGGCTCCGGCCCGCAGCGGGATCAAATGAACAGCAATGACCTACCCCCCTCTACATCATCGGTAATGCGACTGCGTGGTGTGGGCCCAAGCCGGGCGGCGCATCTGGCGGCCAAAGGGATAAAATCACTCCATGACCTACTCTATTTGCTGCCTTCGCGCTACGAGGACAGAAGACGGCCTGATTCAATCCTATCAGCGCGAGATTCTGAGACAATCCTGATCCGCGGTACCGTTGTTGCTAAAAGTGAAACGCTTTCCTTCCGCCGGCGCGGTGGGCGTTTCAAAGCCGTCATCAACGATGGGACCGGCACGCTGGAACTTCTCTGGTTCAATTACCATACGGGGCACCTTTCCAGGCTCATCGAAAACGGCGCCGAAATCTGGATTTATGGAAAGGTCAACCGTTCGGGCGGCCTTCCCAGGATGATCCACCCGGAAATCGCAACTGTCGGTGGAGGTAGAGACGAAGATTTCAACCGTATCGTCCCGGTTTACCCCTCGATCGACGGACTCACGGCCCGCCTCTTGAGATCAGCAGTCGATCAAGCTCTGGATATCTTGATCCCGGGACTCCCCGACCCCCTGCCTGCCAAGATGGTCGAGCCCCTCAATCTTCCACCCCTTTCCGAGGCGCTGAAAGCCCTGCACCGTCCCGGGAAAGGGGCCGCCGTCACCGAATTAAACGAAGGTCGAAGCGACGCCCACCGTCGAATATTGTTCGACAGGTTCTTTTCGCTGATGCTTGCCGTTCAGGTCAGGGCCGGGCACCGAAAACGAGCGATTGCAAAATCCTGCAGCCTACCTGATGATTTTCTCGCTGAGACACTTAAGTTTCTGCCCTTTAAGTTGACAAATTCCCAGCTTGCGGTTCTGGAGGAGATCCTTGAAGAAATCCGCCGCCCCAGCCCTATGAACCGGCTTCTTCAAGGAGACGTCGGATGTGGAAAGACCATCGTCGCAGCGATAGCCGCCCGTGCAGCAGCACTGAATAATATGCAGACCGCGATTATGGCGCCCACTCAGATCCTGGCCTCCCAACATTTCGACTATTTTTCCAAGCTGCCGGGAGAATTGGGTTTCGAGCCGGTGCTTATAACCGGTTCTTTCAGTGGGGTTGCACGGCGGCGTATACTGGAAAAAATATCAGGCGAGGGCTGCAACCCCGTAATCGGTACCCATACTCTGATACAGCAGGACCTAGAGTTTAAAAACCTGGGTCTTGTCATCATAGACGAACAACACCGCTTCGGCGTAAAACAACGCCGTCTCCTGGATCGAAAAGGTGAAAACCCTCATATGCTGGTAATGTCGGCTACACCGATACCCAGAACGATGGCGATGGCCCTGCATGCTGACCTCGAAATTTCAACTATCACCGAGCTTCCTGCAGGCCGAAAACCGGTGCTTACGCGGATGGCGTGGCCTGAGCACAAAAAGGATCTCTATCGAAGCTTAATCGCTAGATTGTCCGCGGGCCAGCAGGCAATTGTCGTTTGCCCGTTGGTGGAAAGCTGCGAAGATTCCGATCTTAAAAGCGCCGAAGAAATGTACTCGACACTGCGGGCACTGCTCGAACCGCGGTTCCGTGTGGGATTGGTTCATGGCAGACTAGCGGCAAAATTAAAAGACGAAACCATGGAAAAATTCAGACAAGGTAAAATAGACCTGCTCGTCGGGACTACGGTAATCGAACTGGGGGTTCACGCACCGCGGGCGACCATGATAATCGTCGAACACCCGGAGCGTTTCGGCCTCGCCCAGCTTCACCAGATCCGCGGCAGGGTAGGAAGGGGAAAGGCCGGTGGAGTATGCGTTCTGGTATGCAAAGAGGGGTTGGCTAACGAAGCGCTGGAAAGGCTCTCAATATTGACACGCTGTAGTGACGGCTTCAAAATAGCCGAATACGACATGAAAATGAGAGGCTATGGCGAGCTTGCCGGACTACGGCAGTCTGGTGCCGGAGAAGTTGACATCCGGGACGTCCTGCTGGAGCCTCAACTTTTGAAAGCTGCACGGGAAGCAACGATGACAATACTCAAAAAGGATCCGCTTCTCACCGCGCCCGAACACGCTGGCCTCCGAAAAATGCTCCTCCCACATACATGAACATGCTGGCCTCGGGTTTTAAATTTGACCTTGTTTTTTAATCCTTGATTGGAATATAAAAAAGGTTCAATTTGTAAAATTAGGAAAACGTTTCAAAGAGGCCTGAATGGACACAATCAACATCGGCATTATCGGATTCGGAACGGTCGGAGCAGGAACATATGAATTACTGACCAAAAACAGCGACCTTATAACCCGAAAAGTCGGCGCTCCGGTGGTTGTGAAAAAAATCGCCGACCTGGATACTCAAACGGACAGGGGTGTTCCCGTAGACCCGGATCTTTTGACCACCCGAGCCTCGGAGATTATTCAGGATCCTGAAATAGATATAGTTGTCGAACTTATCGGTGGGACCGGCACGGCAGGAGAACTGATCCTGGAAGCGATGTCCACCGGAAAGCATGTGGTAACCGCTAACAAGGCACTCTTGGCAACTCACGGCCGAACGCTTTACCAGAAGGCGATTGAATCAGGCGTGGGCTTCGCATTCGAGGCGAGCGTAGGAGGGGGCATCCCGATTCTAGGCGCATTGTGCACCGGGCTGTCAGGAAACCGTATTGAAACCGTTATGGGAATCCTCAACGGGACTTCCAACTACATACTGACCAAAATGTCGCGTGAAAGAGCGGCCTATAAAGATGTGGTAAAGGATGCTGTACAGCTGGGCTTCGCCGAAGATCCCCCGGATCTCGATGTGAAGGGGATCGACACCGCACACAAATTGGCCATCATCAGCTCCATAATCCTCGGACGGTCAATCCCGCTGCAGGACATCCACTGCGAAGGAATAACCTTCCTAACCCCCGACGACATTTACTTTGCGGGAGAATTCGGCTTCTGCATAAAATTGCTGGCAATAGCCAGGATAAAAGGCGACACGCTTGAAGCCAGGGTCCATCCCGCAATGATTCCGAGGTCACACATACTGGCGAACGTCCTCGACGCCTACAATGCCATATACCTTGAAGGTGACTTCGTGGGCCCGAACCTCTATTACGGGTTGGGTGCCGGCCGAAAGCCCACAGCAAGCGCGGTGGTGGCCGACATAATAGATCTTTCACGCCGGATTCATTCCGGGGTCGGAGGGTTTCCGCCTCCGCTGAACCATGTCAAGCCGTCTGCTTCTCCTGTACAGATCAAACCCATCAATGAACATCAAGGACCGTACTATTTCAGATTTTCCGCGGTGGACAGACCCGGAGTTCTATCCAAACTATCAGGAATCCTTGGTGAAAATGACATAAGCATCTATTCGGTGATACAAAAAGGACGAAACCTCAATGGATCGGTGCCTGTGGTAATCCTGACACATGAAGCGAGGGAACAGGATGTACAAAATGCGCTCAGTACGATTACCAGGCTTGAAGTTTTAACCGACACCCCGGTAATGATACGGGTGGAGGGATCAAACCAATAAAAAGCGAAACCTCTTCGCTGCCGCTCCCAGGTCAGGTGTTTACCTGGGTCGGATTTTTGCGACAACGAAGCCCGGTTTCCGGAAGGATGAAACATGAAATATGCTTTTCTGGTTGGTGATGGGATGGGGGATTACCCGTTGCCTGAACTCGATGGAAAAACTCCGCTCGAAGCTGCAGCGACCCCTAATATGGATCTTATCGCTTCATGCAGACTTGGACGTCTCCAGACGGTTCCCGAAGAGATGGAACCCGGCAGCGACGTCGCTAATCTTTCCCTTCTGGGTTACGATCCACGAAAGTACCATACAGGGCGATCCCCTTTCGAGGCAGCCAGCATGGGGGTGGATCTCGCTCCGGGGGAAGTGGCTTTCAGAATGAACCTGGTAACGCTCGATATACAGTCCGAAAAACATATTCTTATGGTGAGCCACAGCGCCGGAGACCTCACGACCGCGGAAGGAGCTGCCCTGGTCAAAGCAATCGCGTCTTCAATCGATCTTCCCGGGGTCAGGTTTTTCCCCGGCATAGCCTACAGGCACCTCCTGACATGGCGTGACGGACCTCTTAAAATGGCTACACTGCCTCCACACGATTACCTGGACCGCAATATAGCCTCATATCTACTGACGGACGGGTCGGACCCGATCCCGGATCTGATCCGAAGGTCCTGGGATATATTGAAGGATCATCCGGTCAACTTGAAAAGAAGAAAACAGGGCTTGAAGGAGGCCAACAGCATGTGGCTCTGGGGCCAGGGTACGGCACCCGAATTGCCTTTCTTTAAAGACCTTTACGGCGTGTCCGGAGGCGTAATCTCGGCCGTAGACCTTATAAAAGGCATTGGGGTCTACGCCGGTCTGAAATCCATCCCTGTGGAGGGGGCAACCGGTTATCTGGATACCAATTATATCGGAAAAGGGAAACGTGCCGTCGATGCATTGAACAAACTAGATTTTATTTTCGTTCATGTCGAAGCGCCCGACGAAGCGTCCCACAACGGCCGCATCGACGAAAAAATTCGTGCAATAGAATCATTTGACCGGGATGTTGTCGGAACGGTGCTGAAAGGCCTTTCCGGTACCGGGGATTTTAAGGTGATGGTCGCAACCGATCACTATACGCCGATATCGAAACGCACCCATTCGACGGAACCTCCACCCTTTGCATGGGCTGAAGGCTCGGAATTGAAAAAAACGGCCGGTGAAAAAGGATTTAATGAAAAAAGTGCAGCCGAATCCGGTATGTTTTTCGACGTCGGCTTCGAAATGATGAAGGCATTTATTTCCGAATAGTCTGCCTGTGTGAAAACATGACAAAAAAGGAGTTGATGGAATGAAGATTCTAATTTTCGGCCCCAATGGAAGCGGTAAAGGGACACAAGGAACTGTGGTCAAGAACAGGTACGGAATTCCTCATATTGAAACCGGAGTTATTTTCCGCGAAAACATCTCAAAGGGCACCGATCTTGGAAAAGAGGCCAAAGATTATATCGACCGTGGGGAACTCGTCCCCGACAGAATAACAATCCCGATGATCCTGGATCGCCTCGGACGAGAAGACTGCAAGGACGGATGGCTCCTGGACGGCTTCCCCCGGAACCTGGCTCAAGCCGAGGCCCTTGATGCTGAACTTGATGAAAAAGGAATGTCGGTGGACGTCGTAATCGAGATCGTCCTCGACCGCCAGACTGCAAAGAATCGAATAATGGGACGGCGACTGTGCGTAAACGACAATAATCACCCAAACAACGTGTTCATAGACGCAATCAAGCCGAAGGACGGAAAATGCCGGGTTTGCGGAGGAGAACTGAAAACCAGGTCCGACGACCAGGACGAGGCGGCGATCGACCAACGTCACGGTATATATTACGACACTGAAACCGGGACGATGGCCGCGGTGAATTATTTTAAAGATCGTTCCGCGCAAAACGGCGGAATCCCCGCAATCGTATCGGTGGATGGGAGTCCCGGTGTAAAGGAAGTCTCTTCGGAGCTCATTCAAAAGCTGGACGCGGTAGAAACTGGAAAATAATTTTTTACCTCGCCGATGCTCATGTCTTTCTCTGGATGACAAAATAGAGTTTTTTTGAATTGTTACGCGGCAGTCAACGTTAAAAAAAGGGGAGCGCAAGCTCCCCTGGAAAAAGCATATGGGGTGAGTGAAGGGACTCGAACCCTCGGCATCTGGGGCCACAACCCAGTGCTCTACCAACTGAGCTACACCCACCATATGCAGATATTGATAACACATTTTCAGGATTTTGCAACAATCTTTATATATCCCCTCTAATGCTATCTACGGGTTTCAGATGATTTCGAACAAACAACTGATGTTTAGGAAAATTCCGGCCGTCGATAAACTCCTGTCTTCACACCGTATTATCGAAGCTTCCAGGAAATTGCCCAGGCGGCTGCTGCATGAATCGCTCGACGAAATTTTATCCGAACTGCGAACCGCCATTCGAACGGAAGACGACTTCGATCCGGCTCGTATCGATCCGGAAGCGATAACGGCCGCAGCCGCAGCCAGGGCGGAAGCCCGGGCGGAAGCAAGCCTGCAGCCGGTCGTCAACGCGACCGGAGTGGTGATACACACCAATCTGGGGAGATCACTGCTTTCGGAAAAAATCCTGGATAAATTCAAAGAGGTGGCGGCTCACTACACCAATCTCGAGTATAACCTCGACACCGGTAGGCGGGGCAGCAGGTATGTCCATGTCGAGGGCATACTGAAAGAATTGACCGGAGCCGAAGCCGCACTGGTAGTCAACAACAACGCCGCTGCGGTTTTCATAGCGCTCGAGACACTTGCCAAGGGCCGGCAGGTGCTGGTTTCAAGGGGACAGCTGATCGAGATAGGTGGATCATTCCGGATCCCCGACGTTATGGCCAGAAGCGGCGCGGTGATGGTGGAAGTTGGCACCACCAACAAAACACATCTCAAAGATTATCAGGACGCGATCAATGCGGAGACCGCCCTGCTGCTTAAAGTTCATACGAGCAACTTTAAAGTTGTTGGCTTCACTGAGGAAGTGCCTCTATCCGAACTGGTAAAACTCGGGAAACAACACGACGTCCCGGTGATGGAAGACCTGGGAAGCGGCTGCCTGGTGGATTTGACCGCATACGGACTCTTAAAAGAACCCCCGGTCACTGAAGTCATCGCCCAAGGGGCCGACGTGGTCACCTTCAGTGGCGACAAGCTGCTCGGAGGTCCTCAGGCCGGTATCATTCTTGGCAAAAAAGACATCCTGGATCGCATCAAAAAAAATCCGATAAACAGGGCGGTTCGAATTGACAAACTCACGCTGGTCGCTCTCGAAGAAACTCTCCGCCTCTATAGAGACGAACCCTCGGCAGTCAGAGAAATCCCGACATTAAAGATGCTTTTCGAACCTTACAGCGCGCTTGCCGAAAAAGCCTTAAAATTGACCGAATCGATTGGTGAAATTCCGACGGATAATTTCAAGCTCTCCCTTGTAGACGGGATGTCAAAACCAGGAGGTGGCTCTCTTCCTCAGGTCGAGCTTCCCAGCAGACTTATCTGTCTTGAGCCCAAGGCGATGTCCGCAACCGATATTGAAACCCGCCTCAGGGCAAATAATCCGCCTGTAATTTCCCGGGTCGAAAAAGATCACGTGCTGCTCGATGTACGCACACTCCAACATTCAGATGCGGCCATCATCATAAAAGCCGTCCGCAGACTTGCAAACGAGAATCACCCGCGATGATTAATTATACAGGCGAAAAAAATGCCGCCGGGTAACTGAAATTGTCAACCCCGGCGGCGTCGGCGATGCCAGGGGCTTCGTCACAATCCCCAAAGCCTCGATTAAAGTTTTTCCTTGAGTGCCTTGCCTGCACGGAAGCGCACCACTTTGCTGGCCTTTATTTTGATCGTTTCCCCTGTCTGGGGGTTCCGCCCCTTCCGTGCCTTTCGCTTGGAAACCACGAAGGATCCGAACCCGGCAATAGCCAGTTTGCCGTCTTTCTTGAGTGTCTTTTTGGCCACATCAACGAAAGCATTCAGAGCCTTTTCGGAATCCGCTTTCGTCAACCCGCTTGTCTGTGCAATTTCGGCTATCAATTCGGCTTTGGTCATGACGTCCCCCTTTAGCTAATATGGTTTTACTTCCCTATAGGCCGTCTCCGGGCCGCTTTCCAAAAACCGGCGCCCATCGCCGGCAAAAAGGCCAGCATCTTTCTCACCAAAGAAATGCGGCGGAAAACGGTTACCGGAATCTAAAAAGAGAAACAAAACTTATCTAGCATGACGATTTTACAATTTCAATAAAAAATAAACCTCTACCGCCGCATTGGTGCAGATTTCCTGCTCGCGTGGGCCTTTTTATATGCTTATTTTATCATGGCACGTTGACAAAACCTTGTCCAGGCAGTACTTTTTTAATTCAAGACTTCATTTTTCGGAGACAAAACAAAAATCCTAATGGAAAAAATAATCGAAAAAATATTTGAGGACAGCATCCGCTTGAAACAGGTTTTTCTACGGGATAACACCGCAAAGATGGTCAAGCTGGCTGAAAAAGTGGCATCAGCGTTCGCCGGAGACCGCAAGTTGATGATCTGCGGCAACGGGGGCAGCGCCGCGGACAGCCAGCATATAGCAGCCGAGTTCATCAACCGGTATAGGATAGAACGGCCTCCCCTGCCGGCGATGGCATTGACTACCGATACATCGGTTATTACTTCCATCGGGAATGACTATTCGTTCGTTTCTGTTTTCTCCAAACAGGTAAAAGCTCTTGGAATTGAAGGTGACGTTCTGCTTGCCTTGAGTACGAGTGGCAGCTCGGAAAACGTTCACCAGGCTGTTTTGGACGCAAGAGCGCTTGGGCTTTATACCGCTGCCTTTCTCGGCGGAGGCGGAGGCAGCATCGCCGATGTGGTGGATTTGGCGGTTGTGGTAAAAAGCAAAGACACGCCCAGGATACAGGAAGTACACATCACGGCCGGGCACGCATTGTGCCACCTGGTCGACCACCTTCTTTTCAGTGAACCTGGACTGGACTATATAAACGATTTAGACCAATGACGGAAATAAATCCTATATCCTTCAACGGCGTCAAATGCCACCACATTCATGAGCGAAAAAGCACCGTCAACATAAAGCATTTTGGGAAACCGTGGCAGGTGGGCGAAAGTTTTTTCAGGTGGCTTGAATTTCTGCCCCGGATTCTGGGCTCCGGCGATTTTATTGAAGTCGCCGAAAGGGTGAGCGATGCCGCCGCGAACGGAAAAACCGTTCTTCTTGGGATGGGTGCGCATCCCGTCAAAGTCGGGATAAGCCCGGTTATCATAGAGCTGATGCGACGGAAGATACTGAGTGGAATCGCGATGAACGGTGCATGTGCAATACATGATACCGAAATTGCCATGGTCGGCTGCACTTCCGAAGACGTCGCGGCATCCCTTGATTCCGGCGATTTCGGCATGGCCGAGGAAACCGGGGCGTTTATCAATGAAGCTATTTCCCGTGCTGCCCGGACAAACCGCGGCCTAGGTGCTTCACTGGGTGAAATGCTTTCATCCGAAGGCTTCCCCTATAATCGATCGAGCATCCTGGCATCCGCGCACGAGATGGGTTTACCGGTTACGATTCATGTGGCGATCGGCACAGATATCATCCACATGCATCCGTCCGCCGACGGCGCGGCTACCGGCGCCGCCTCCCACCTGGATTTCAGGCGTTTCGCCGCAGAGGTTTCGACCCTCGAGCACGGAGTTTTCATCAACCTGGGATCCGCTGTGATCATGCCCGAAGTTTTTCTGAAAGCTTTAAGCGTGGTTAGAAATCTTGGGCATGAGGTTACCGACATGACCACCGTCAACATGGATTTCATTAAGCAATACAGGCCGCTTACAAACGTTGTAAATCGGCCCACTCAACATGGCGGCAAAGGTTACAACCTGGTGGGCCATCATGAAATTATGTTTCCGCTGCTTGCTGCGGCGGTTATGGAATTTCTCGAACAACGAAGGAGATAAAACAATATGCCTCTTTATGAATATAAATGTACAAAATGCAATGAGCAATTTGAAGTACTGCTTCTAAAACAGGATGAAACTGTAACCTGCCCCCGCTGTAAAGCCGGAGACGTTGAGAAGTTGATGTCTTCATGCGCGGTCAAAAGCGGTGGAAATTTCGCTCCCGCCACCGGTTCATCCGGCTGCACCTCCTGCAGCGGCGGCAATTGCAGCACCTGTCATTAAAACCGGCTTCGGAGGATATTATTCTTCGATGCTCCGTTTTTCGAGATGCCTGTGTTCAGAGTTGGATTCGGATATGATGTCCACAAGTTGATCTCCGGCAGGCCCCTGATACTGGGAGGGGTCACAATACCCCACAACGCCGGCCTGGAGGGCCATTCGGACGCCGACGTTCTCACCCACGCTGTGATTGATGCACTTTTCGGTGCCCTTGCACTAGGGGATATCGGCAGCCATTTCCCGGACACAGATCCTACCTACAAAGGCTGCAGCAGCATCGGACTGCTCGAAACAGCTGCAGGCATGCTCCGCCGGCGTGGATGGTATGTCAACAATCTGGACACAACGATATGCGCCCAGGCTCCGAAAGTAGTTCCTTTCATTTTTCGGATGCGGCGCAATCTGGCCGACGCGATGGACGTGGAGCCCGGACGTATAAGCGTAAAAGCCACGACCACCGAAAGTCTAGGTTTCGTCGGGCGTATTGAAGGGATAGCCTCATATGCGGTAGTTTCAGTGATCAACCCCAGTCCGAACGGAGTGGCCTGAAGACATGCCCCCAGAGCCCCCGGTTTTTAACCTGGTTTCGGACTTTTCGTTGTGCGGTGACCAACCAGCCGCGGTCGAAACACTTGCGGGAAGTATATCCGGAGGAAACGCCCACCAAGTGCTGCTAGGGGTGACCGGGTCGGGAAAAACCTTCACCATGGCCCATATAATCGCCAGGGTCCGGAAGCCTACGTTGGTCATAGCTCCGAACAAAACCCTGGCGGCACAGCTTTTTGGAGAATTAAGGAGGTTTTTCCCTGCGAACGCCGTAGAATATTTCGTAAGTTACTATGATTATTATCAGCCGGAAGCCTATATCCCCCAATCCGATACGTACATTCAAAAGGACGCCTCCATAAACGAACGCATAGACAAGATGCGCCACGCGGCCACACGCGCCCTGTTGGACAGAGATGACGTGATAATCGTAGCCAGCGTTTCGTGCATCTACGGACTGGGTTCACCCGAAATTTACCATGACATGCTTCTTTATGTGGAACAGGGCGCGGAGATTGCCAGAGACGACGTAATCGCAAAGCTCGTCGATATCCAATATGAACGAGGAGAAATGGACTTTTACCGTGGCAGGTTCCGGGTCCGCGGCGATGTCCTGGACATATATCCAGCCCACGAAGAGGACAAGGCGGTCCGTATCGGTTTTTTTGGAGACCGGATCGAATCGATACATGAAATAGATCCGCTTACCGGCAGAACAATTAGAGAGCTCGGCCGTATTGCAGTATACCCTGCAAGCCATTACGTGACCACCACCGAGGTCCGGGAAAAAGCCGTGGAAGCTATTCGCGAAGAACTTACCGGCAGGCTCGATAAATTGAGGTCTCGGGGTATGTTGATGGAGGCCCAGCGACTGGAGGAGCGGACCTTGTTCGACCTGGAGATGATGGTCGAGATGGGTTATTGTCACGGAATCGAAAATTATTCCAGGCATCTCACCGGCCGACCGGAGGGTGCGCCTCCACCGACGCTTCTCGACTATTTCCCCAATGATTTTATGGTAATAATTGATGAGAGCCATATAACGGTACCCCAAATCTTCGGCATGTACCGCGGTGACCGTTCCAGGAAAGAAACTCTCGTAGAGCATGGCTTCCGCCTCCCCTCTGCGCTGGACAACCGGCCGTTGACATTCGAAGAGTTTATGGAGACAGTCCCCCGGGTTCTGTATGTGTCGGCGACTCCCGGTCCCTATGAACTGTCTCGGCAGACGGTGCTGGCCGAACAAATCATCAGGCCGACCGGTTTGATGGATCCGGAGATACTGGTGAGGCCTGCAGTAACACAGGTGGACGACCTTCTGGGCCTGGTCAGGGAACGTGTGGAACGTAACGAACGGGTGCTGGTGACAACGCTTACGAAAGCGAGCGCCGAAGACCTTACCGAGTATTACAGCGGCCTGGGTGTCAGGGTCAGATATCTTCACTCGGACATAAAAACCATTGAACGCATGGAAATCTTGAGAGATCTCAGGCTCGGGGTATTCGACGTGCTGGTGGGCATCAATCTACTTCGCGAAGGACTTGATTTGCCGGAAGTCTCACTGGTGGCGATACTGGATGCCGACAAAGAGGGATTCCTCCGTTCCGAGAGATCCCTGATACAGACATGCGGCCGGGCTGCCAGGAACATTAACGGCACCGTCGTACTTTATGCGGACCGGATAACCGGTTCGATGGCCGCTGCGATAGAGGAAAGCAACAGGCGTCGAAGCATACAGAGTGAATACAACCGTAAACACGGGATTACTCCGGCGACGATAATCAAAAACATCGAAGACGATTTCGGCGCACTATATGAGGCTGATTATGTAAAAGCTCCGGCTGCAGCGGAAACGGCGGCCCGCTATTCTTCGCTCGAAGATCTGGATGCGGAGCTCGCAGCACTCATAATTCGAATGAAGGAGGCCGCCTCGCATCTGGCCTTCGAGGAAGCCGCTGTTTTAAGGGACAGGATACGGGAAATCGAGAAGCAACGCTTTGAAATAGTGACGCTGTCATAAGCCCGGCCGGTCCCCTTCCAGGTAGTATTTTGACTTGACAACCGTATGTATTGTTGGATATAGTCACTTTGTAGCTAAATAGTAGCCACTCTATTTTGTCAACCATTCCCCGATTTGTATTGCCCCTGAGAGCCCTAACCAGCAAAGGAGGCCTCTTGATGGATCTTGCCACCGAAATAAAGCAAATTGTCGGCTCGGAAAACGTCTTCGACGACCGGGTGGAATGTTTGTCTTATTCCAGGGATTTGTCTGTGCACGAAGGAATACCTGATCTCGTTGTTTTCGCCTTTACCACCGAACAAATTTCCGCGATCATGGCCTTGGCCGATCGCACCAGGACACCGGTGACGGTCCAGGGCTCCGGCACTGCCACGACCGGGGCATCCCTCCCCGTTGAAGGTGGCATCTTGCTTGACGTTCACAGGATGAATCATATCCTTGAAATCGATAAAGACAATTTCTTTGCCAGAGTGGAACCCGGCGTCATATGCAACGATCTGAACACGGCACTAAAAAAATACAACCTGATGTTTCCACCCAACCCCGGCAGTGAATTGATAGCCACTATCGGGGGAATGATGTCAACCAATTCGAGCGGGCATCGCGCTGTTAAATACGGCACCGCAAGGGATTACATTAAGGGCCTTAAGGTGGTCCTGGCCGATGGAACAGTGATAGGAACCGGCTTCAAGACCCCAAAATCCTCCTTTGGTTACGACCTGAATCACGTCTTCGCCAGTTCGGAAGGCACACTTGGTGTGATCACTGAAATCATGGTGAAAATCCAGCCGATACCGGAATACAATGCTCTTGCGCTGGCGATTTTTCACGATCTTTTCGCGGCCGGGAAAGCGGTGACAGATATCATAGGCTCCGGCATCCAGTTGACCGCCTGCGAAATCCTGGACCATTACAGTCTGAAAGTCGTCGAAGAAGCCATTGGGAAAGACGTCAGCAAAATAGAGGCAATGTTGATTATAGAGTCGGACGGCGCGGAGGAAACCGTCAAGCGGGATATGGAAAGGATTGGTAAAATATGCGGAAAATATGATGTGCAGGAATTCACCTGGAGCGACGATCCACTGAAGGTCGGCGAAATAATGGAGGCCAGGGGGAAACTCGTCCCGACTCTTTCCAGAATCAAACCCGGGAACCGTCTGGTGGCCATATCCGAAGATCTGGGTATACCGCCGACCCGTATCCCGGAAGTCATCAAGCGCGCGCAGGAGATATCGGACAAATACAACCTTTTGATCACCACGTTCGGTCATATTGGTGACGGAAACGTTCACACCACCTTCGTGACCGACATGAGAAGCCGCGATGAATGGGAGAGACTCCGACCGGCCGCCGACGAATTGGCCCAGCTGGCCCTCGAAATGGAAGGCACCGTCACCGCCGAGCACGGAACGGGGCTTGCGAGAAATCCCTATATAGAAAAACAGCTTGGACCGGCGCTGGAGGTGATGCGCACGATCAAAAATGCGCTTGATCCCCACAACATCCTGAATCCCGGGAAAATGGGACTCGAAAAAAAGAAATACGATATCTACGATTACTTTGCCTTCAGTACCTTCCTCGAGCATCCGGAGGGGGTCAATTCCTACGGCGAGGCGGTAGACAACGAGCTCCTTGCTTGTATTTATTGCGGTTTTTGCCGCCTCGGCTGCCCCACCTTCAGCGTAACCCACAGGGAGTCACGAAACGCCAGGGGTAGGAATGTGCTCGCTTTCAATTTTTTGAATGGTACGGTAGAACCTTCGCGCGAGCTTGCCGAAGCTTTTTACAGCTGCACCACGTGCCAGGCCTGTACATATTTCTGCCCTGCCCGCGTAAAAGTGGACGAAATTGTGGAGGGAGTGCGCAAAAAGCTTTATAATGTCGGCCTAACCCCTGAACCGGTGCTTGGCATACGGGACAATATCTTCAAAACCGGCAACGTATATGCCAGTGCCAAAGCGGATAGGGTCGAAATTTATCCGCCTGTGCTCAAGGAAAAAATCGAAAAAGGCGAACTTAAAGCCCAGGCCGATACGCTTTTGTTCATGGGATGTGTACCCAGCTATCTGGACATGAAAATGGTGCCCAGCCTGATCAAACCGCTTGAAGCCGCAGGCGTGGATTACACGACGCTGGCCACCGAAGAGGGCTGCTGCGGTTTTCCGCTGTTTCTGATGGGTACGGATGAATTCGAACCTCATGCTCAAAAAGTCATCGAGAGAATCAGGGCCACCGGGGCACGTGAGCTGGTAACCCCGTGCGCCGGTTGCTATAAAACCTTTAAAAAGCTGTATCCTGAGGTTGGAAATCTGGGCATGGAGGTATATCATTCGGTCCACTATCTGCAAAGGTTAATTGAGGAAGGTAAAATTCAGTTCAAAGACAAGCTCGGTAAGAAGGTAACCTATCACGACCCTTGTGACCTCGGAAGGACTTTCCAGATCTTCGATGAACCGAGAAACATCCTGAACGCAATCCCCGGTCTTGATTTCGTGGAAATGGCCAGAAACCGACTCCACGCCAGGTGCTGCGGTGGAGGCGGCGGGGTGCTCGCCAACGATCCGGAGCTGGCCGTGCAGATGGCCGCGGAACGTGTCCGGGACGCGCTTGCGGTCGGCGCCGAAATCATCGTTTCGGCATGTGCGGCCTGCAAGGACAATCTCAGGAAGGGAGCCAAGGCAATTCCCAAACAGGAGCGTGGTAAAATAAAGATTATGGACATCACAGAGATCGTGGCTCAACAGATGGCGGATTAATCAATCGAATACCGTTTTTTGAGCGCCATGTCTCTATTTCAACCGCGACGCCGATAGGAAAACAACAAATCTTCAGCCAGGAGGGTCAATACTGCCGTTCGCTAATTCATGAAGGTTTATATCCGATACGGGGAAAAAAATGAATGAACAAAAGAAAATTACCCGAAAAAAAATAGCCGCGGCCGAGGTCTGCAAAAAAATTATGGCTGATCATTTTTACGAAATGGATGAGGCCGCAAGGACAGGTTCAAAAAAAATCGCATGGTGCACAAGCGTTGGACCGGCCGAACTTCTCCGGGGCATGGGTTTCCTCGTCTATTATCCCGAAAATCACGGCGCTATGCTGGGAGCAACGCGAATGGCTACAGACCTGATTCCATATGCCAATGCGCTCGGCTATTCCCCTGATATCTGCTCCTACCTGACCTGCGACATCGGGTCGTATCTGCAAAAAAAAACCCCACTCAAAATGGCTTACAACATCGAGTCGGTGCCCCGGCCGGATGTGCTCGTTTATAACACCAATCAGTGCAGGGACGTTCAGGATTGGTTTGCATGGTATTCGAGGGAGCTAAATGTTCCGCTTATCGGAGTACACACCCACAGGGACATAGGAGATGTCGGTCCCGCCCAGATAAAAGACATAGCGATACAGATAGAAGACCTGGTACCGGAGCTGGAAGAAATCAGCGGGGAAAAGTTCGATATGGACCGGTTCAAAGAAGCCGTAGGTTATTCCAGGCGCACATCCGAACTCTGGAGGGCCTGCCTGGAGACGGCTGCCGCAGTTCCTTCCCCGTGGACATTTTTCGACGCCACCATCCATATGGGGCCGGCCGTAGTCGCGAGAGGCACAAAGGAAGGGGTCGATTATTACGAAATCCTGCTCCCGGAACTGGAACAGCGTGCCAGGGACGGAGTGGCCGCTGTTGACGGGGAAAAGCATCGCCTTTACTGGGAAGGTATGCCGATCTGGGGGAAACTCCGATCACTCTCCGAACAATTTTATTCCCTCAAAGCCTGTGTCGTAGCGTCGACCTACTGCAATAGCTGGATATTCGATCAACTCGACCCTGAAAAGCCTTTTGAAAGCATGGCCGTAGCATATACTGAATTATTTATCGTCAGAGACGAACCTTTTAAGGAAAAATACATCTATGATTGTTTTAAAAAATTTAAGTTTGATGGGATTGTTTTTCATGATGCCAAGACGTGTCCAAACAACTCAAATAACCGCTACGGCATGCCTGAACGTCTCACCGGAAAATTGGGAATTCCGACCTTAACCATCAACGGAGATCTATGTGATCTGAGATGTTATTCCGAAGAGCAAACCAGAACGAACATCGAAGCATTTATTGAACAACTTGAAGGGATCTGATGGCTGAACAGATTTTCGCAGGAGTTGATGTCGGCGCATCTCGCACCAAAACAGCCGTTGTCGATGCCGATAAACGGCTTCTCGGGTACTGCGTATTGAAATCCGGCACCCATTTCGAGGCAAGTGCCGCATTAGCGCTGAAAAAAGCCCTTGAAATGGCAAACGTTTCCGAAAAAGCGATATGCCGTTGTGTTGCCACCGGTTACGGACGGAGAAATGTAGCGGCCGCCGACAGCACTCACACCGAAATCGGCTGTCATGCCAGAGGCTGTTATCACTATTTCCATACCGCCCTTACTATAGTGGACATCGGCGGCCAGGACAACAAGGTTATCACCATAGATGAAAACGGACGCCGACTCGGTTTTAAAATGAACCGCAAATGCGCCGCCGGCACTGGAGCGTTTCTGGAAGAGATGTCCGCGAGGCTCGAAATACCTCTCGAAGAAATGGATCGGCTGGCGCGCTCCGCGACTGAAACAGTGGAACTCGGCAGTTACTGTACGGTTTTTTCGGCGACCGAGGTGCTTGAGAAAATCCGCCAGGGTGCCGGGGTGCCGGGGATAGTAAAAGGGCTTTTCCTGTCGGTGATCAAGAGGATCATGGAAATGCACCCCCTCACCGGGAATGTCGCAATGACCGGAGGAGTTGTATCGCACAACCCTTTCCTGGTCACTATGGTTGCGGATATGCTCCACAAGGATATCATGGTTCCGGATCACCCGCAGCTCACCGGCGCGGTGGGAGCGGCGTTGATCGCGATGGACCGGTGACAGGCCGACCTTCACCGGCGAAAACGCCAACCTCTGGACAAGGAGGACTGTTGCAATGACCGCAAGTAAATGGATGCATGTAGGTACCGTCCTTAAAATGAACGCTGTCAACTATCCACATAAGCTGGGTTGGCAGGACAAGGTCCAGGAATACACGTTCGCCCAATGGAACGAAAGGGCTTGCCGACTGGCCGACGGGCTGAAAACCATCGGTGTCGGTCATGGAGACAATTTTGCAGCGATCGCGTTCAACCGCGGGGAATGGATGGATATGTACGCAGCCTGCGCAAAAGGCGGTCAAGTTATCGTTCCCATAATGTTCCGGCTTGCGGCGCCTGAAATCGAATATATCGTAAACCACTCCGAATGCAAGGCATTCGTAGTCGAAGCACCATTTGTGGAAATGATAAACGGTTTGAAAGACAAGCTCCCGATACCTGAAGACGCCTATGTCTTTCTCGGCGACGGTCCTGCCCCCGAAGGCTATGTGCACTATGAAGAACTTCTGTCTCGGTCTTCACCGGAAGAGCCTGATTCGATCGTGGATGCCGCGGATCCCTGGACAATCATGTACACTTCCGGCACAACCGGGAAACCCAAAGGCGTCGTGAGAACACATGAAAGCTACATAGCCCAGTACATGCTCAACGATGTGAATATGGGCGTGCTGCCTTCGGACAAGGTGATGCTGGTCATGCCCATGTGCCATGTAAATTCGATATTTTATTCGTTTCCCTACACCCTTGTCACCGCCCCGGTATTCATCTATAATATGATTAGTTTCGACCCCAGAGATCTCCTTGAAACCATCGAGAAGTATCGCATCACCTTTACATCGCTTGTGCCAACACATTACATCATGATGCTCGCCCTTCCCGATGATGTAAAAAAGAACATAGACGTCTCAAGTATTCGTCAATTGCTCATTTCTTCGGCCCCGGCCAGAAAAGAACTTAAACTGGCAATCATGGACTATTTCAGGAACGCCGAATTGTGGGAAGCATACGGAAGCACCGAAGGAGGGCTCGTAACCTTGCTCCGGCCGGAGGATCAGTTCAAAAAACTGGGTTCGATCGGGAAAGAAATCTTCGGAACCGACAGAATCCGCGTCCTGGATGCGGAAAGGCGCGAAGTACCCGATGGAGAAGTCGGGGAGTTGTTTTACCGCACCCCTATGCTGTTCAAAGAATATCTGAAAGATCCTGCCAAAACCGCTGATGCCTTCGATAAAGGCTGGTCTTCCGCCGGCGATATGGTGAGGAGGGATGAAGACGGCTTCTATGTCCTTGTGGACCGAAAGGCCAACATGATCATCACGGGCGGGGAAAACGTCTACCCCTCGGAGGTGGAAAACGTTCTGGCTTCTCACGAGGGCGTCAGAGATGTGGCTGTCATCGGGATCCCTGACGACAAGTGGGGGGAAGCGGTCAAGGCTGTCGTCGTGCTTCATGAAGGTTTTGAAAAATCCGGGGAGCTTGCGACCGAATTGATGGAATTCACCCGCAGCAGGCTGGCCAGGTTTAAATGCCCCAAAAGCGTTGATTTCATAAGCGATGAAGATATGCCGAGAACACCCACCGGCAAAATTTTACACCGGATACTCCGAGAACGTTATGGCCGCTGGAGCGACCAATAAACAGGTATCAACTTAAACTTTAAGTAAACCCAAAACAGGAGGATGATTTCAGTTATGTTGACCAAGGCGTTCATTCCATACCGGGGCTATTACTCCTCACCGTTCTGCCGCTGGCAGGGTAGCATGCAAAATGACAACTCTATCGTTCTCGGCGCTCAGACCGCCGCACGCTGGATCAATGCCCGGAATATAGACCCAGCGGTTCTTGATTACTGTTACTTTGGCATCACCGTCGGGCAGCCGGATCTTTTCTACAGCCATACTTGGGCTTCAGGTATGCTGGTCGAAGGTAAAAAAAACTTGCCTGCATTAATGATAAATCAGGCCTGCACGACTTCGGCGACCTGCATTCATCTGGCTGCATTACAGATAGAAACCGGACATTTCGAAACAGGTTTTGCGCTGATGACCGACAGATGCTCCAACGGTCCCCACACAATCTGGCCCAACCCCCTTGGACCCGGCGGCCAGGTGACCTCCGAAAACTGGATGATGGACCACTTCAACAATGATCCCTGGGCTGGTTTGAAAATGGTGCAAACCGCAGAGAACGTCGCCAAGGAAGTAGGCACAACCAAAGAAGAATGCGACAGGGTGACGCTCAGGCGCTATCAACAATACCAGGACGCCCTGGCAAACGAACGGGCCTTTCAAAAGGGCTACATGTTTCCAGTCGAGGTCACTGTCACGAGAAAAAAAACGAAACTTGTCGAGGAGGACGAAGGTGTCACCGACACCACTGAAGAAGGATTGAAGAGGCTTAAACCGGTAGAACCCGGCGGCGTAATATCCTTCGGCGCCCAAACCCATCCTGCAGACGGCAACTGCGGAGTGATCGTGACCACCAAAGAAAAGGCCGCCGAGTTAAGTATCGACGACGCCGTCCAGATTCAAATTGTCTCCTATGGTTTCTCACGCGAAAAGAAGGGCTACATGGCAGCAGCACCCGTGCCGGCCGCCCAAATGGCTCTCAAAAACAGCGGGTTGAGCATCAGGGACATAAAAGCTATAAAAACACATAATCCTTTTGTAATAAACGACATTAACATGGCCATAAAATTGGGGGCTGATGTTATGGCCATGAACAATTACGGCAGCTCGATCGTGTATGGGCATCCCCAGGCACCGACCGCAGGAAGGCTTATTATCGAACTTATCGAGGAATTGGTGCTCGCCGGTGGAGGCTACGGTATGTGGGCCGGCTGCGCTGCCGGAGATACAGCTGCAGCAATAGTTTTCAAAGTGGGATAACAACCTGCCTGCATACAAGCAGATACCGGATATAGATTTCAAATTAAGGCCCCCGGGTTCTACCCGGGTGGCCTTTTCTGTCTGTTGCGTTGACTCTCAAGGGCTAAACTCTTATGGTATCTACATCCAGGCTGGATTCAGCTATCCGCCTCTCGCGGGCGGTTATTCATCTGTGATTGTTTCCCTGTGTGCGATGGTCAAAAATTGTAACAAAAAAGTATAAAACGCAGGACGGCATTAAGAACAATGAAAGAAGTAGCGTTCCAGGCATTGGGTGGTCTCGGCCTATTCCTGTTCGGGATGAAAATTATGTCCGAAGGGCTGCAGAAGGTTGCGGGCAGGAAGATGCGCCGGATACTCCAGATGGTTTCAAACAACCGTTTCGTAGGTTTCGGTGTCGGGGCCTTAGTAACAAGCATCATTCAGAGTTCTTCAGCCACTACGGTAATGTTGGTCAGTTTTGTCGATGCCGGTCTCATGACCCTTCGCCAGGCGGTAGGGGTAATTTTGGGAGCGAACGTCGGTACAACGGTGACCGCGCAGCTAATCGCCTTCAACATCCAGGAATTCGCTCTCCCCGCCATTGCGCTGGGAGTTGCGCTCAAATTTTTTCTCAGCGGCCGTAAATGGTCATATGCCGGTGACGTACTACTGGGATTCGGCCTCGTTTTTTTCGGCCTGGCAACAATGAAAGCAGGCTTTGCTCCGCTCCGGGGAAATGAACTGTTTATATCCTTTTTCACCAAATTCCAGGCTGACTCGCTGCCAGGAATCATGTTGTGCATACTGGCAGGAAGCCTCATCACAATGATTCTTCAAAGTTCGAGTGCAACGGTTGGGCTTACGATGGCTCTGGCATCCCAGGGGTTCCTGGATTTCAGCAGCAGCACCGCGTTGATTCTAGGAGACAATATCGGCACCACGATTACGGCCCAACTGGCGAGCCTGGGGGCCAATACCAATGCGAGGCGCGCTGCTAATGCACATACGTTGTTCAACGTCGTCGGGGTGGTGATAATCGTCGCAATTTTACCCATTTTTCTTGATCTTGTCGAAGTTTTTACGCGCGCGGTTTCGGATCTCGGCCCCCCGGACATGATGGTTGACGGTCAAAGCGTGAACATTTCTCGCTATATCGCCAATTCCCATACATTGTTCAACGTGGTAGCCACCGTGATCTTCCTGCTGCTTCTACCGTATTTGGTAAAAGTCTCGGAGATGCTGACCCGAGAAAAAACCCAGCCAATTATGGAAGAAATACATAAAATCAAATACATAGATTCAAAATTCATTCATACACCTGACGTAGCTCTTGCCAAGGCCCGGGCGGAAATCAAGCGCATGGGAGACGCGGTGCAGGTGATGTTCAGGGACGTAGTGCAATCTATCAGGGACAGAAGGGTCAAGGACCTGGACAAATGGAAAAAAAGAGAAGACGCGATAGACAATCTTCAACGGGAAATCACGCAGTTCCTGGTACACGTGATGCAGAACCCCATCAGTCCCGAGGAATCAAAAGAAGTTTCCTCACAGATGCGAATCGCGAACAACCTCGAACGCACCGGTGATGCGATCGAGAATATCGCTTATCTCGGAGAAGATCTTATAGAGCAAAATCTTTACTTCTCAGAAGATGCACTGGAAGAATATGATCGCATTTCAAGCGAGGTAAGCAAATTTATGATGATGGTAGTGGAAGCAATCGAGCTAGGCGAAACGGAAATGATGAAAGTGGCCGAAGAACTGGAAAACAGCATCGACTCGATGCGGGAAACCATGAAAAACAACCATGTCGCCCGTCTGCGGGATGCATCGTGTTCGGTGGATTCCGGCTTGATATTTCTGGACATGCTTTCTGCGTTCGAAAAAATGGGCGATTATTGTTACAATATAGCCCAGTCGCTGTCAGGGGTAAAATAGTGGGCCGGCCCATGAAACCAACCAAAGGATCGACAGCGATCGGCTACGGACCCAACTTTGAACCACCGGCGAAAGAAATGCTTGAAAAGCTTTACCGGCTATATAACTCCAGGCAATGGGTGCATCCGGATCCACTTGAATTTCTGTATAATTATGAAAATCCCGAGGACCGGGAAATCGTCGGGTTCATTGCGTCCTCGCTGGCTTACGGGAGGGTGGCCCAGATACTTGTCAGCGTCGGCAGAGTCCTGGACCCTATGGGGCGGAGACCCGCACGGTTTCTTGATGAAAGCCTTCCGGAACAGCTGATCCCCAGGTTCGAATCATTCGTACATCGTTTCACCACCGGATTCGACTTGACCTTGATGCTGACCGGCCTCAAGAGAGTGAGGGAACGCTTCGGCTCTCTTCAAAACTGCTTCTTGAGCGGCTATTCTCGATCCGACGACACGGTTATCCCGGCATTGAATCTGTTGATATCGGAAATCGGAAAAACCCCCGACGGCCGGTGCCGCCGTAACAGTCTCCTGCCTTCGCCTGATAAGGGAAGCGCCTGCAAAAGGCACCACCTTTTCCTGCGCTGGATGGTCAGAAGCGATATTGTTGATCCGGGGGGCTGGGAGGCGGTGAGCCCCTCGAAGTTGATCATTCCGCTGGATACACATATGTACCGGATCTGCTCCTCCTGGGGTTTCACAGAACGCAAAAGCTCCGGGGGGGCCGCTGCCCTGGATATTACCCGGGCCTTCAGAAAGATCACGCCGGAGGACCCCGTCCGATATGATTTCGCATTAACGAGGCTTGGGATAAGAAAAGACCTGGATGCGCAAATCCTTTTTTGCGGGAGGTAAATAATGAATATATTCATCACAGGGGGGACAGGCTTCGTCGGAAGCCGCCTGACAGAGCACTTGACTGCACTCGGCCACGGGGTGACCGTTCTCACCCGTAAACCTCCGTCCGGGCAGCCTTCAACTGGAATTTCCTATGTGACCGGCGATCCAGCCTCCGGCGGACCCTGGCAGCAGGCGGCAGCCGATCATGAAGCATTGATAAATCTGGCAGGCGCCAGCATTTTCAAGCGATGGAGTGATGACTATAAGAAAGTGATACTTCAGAGCAGGCTGGACACCACCCGGAATCTAACGGAGGCGGCCGGACGGACGGGCTCTTCGGTGAAAGTGATGTTGAGTGCATCGGCGGTCGGTTATTACGGCTCCAGGGGAGATCAGGAACTTACAGAGGATGACGAACCCGGTGACGATTTCCTCGCTTCTGTGTGCCGCCACTGGGAAGAAGCCGCTGCCTCGGCGGAAAACTTCGGCGTGCGCGTCGTTTTGTGTCGGCTGGGAATCGTACTGGGCCGCGACGGCGCAGCACTCTCGAAAATGCTCCCGCTTTATAAACACCGCCTGGGGGCAAGACTCGGAACAGGGGAAAACTGGTTTTCCTGGGTGCACATAGATGACTTGGCTAAAGCGTTCGGAAATCTTCTCGAGGACGAAGAAATCCATGGCCCTGTGAATATTACGGCGCCCCAGCCGGTGCGGTTCGGTCAATTTCATAGGGCTCTTTCCGCCGCTGTCGATAAAACTCAAATCGTGCCGCCCGTCCCTTCTTTCCTCGTGAGGTTGGTGCTTGGGGATTTCGGCCGGGTGTTGACCGAAGGGCAGCGCGTGTATCCCCGGGTTCTTTTGCAACAAAAATTCCGTTTCGCGTTTCCGGAACTCCAACCGGCTTTGAAAAACCTTGTCGGAATCTCCTGAAACCCGGCGCACCAAAGGTAAACATGATATGGCTTGTCTGAAAACAGGAAAAATCGACCCTGAACTTCTGGGGAAATTACTCGATCGCTATACATTCTCGGAGAACAGGGTGACGATCGGAGCAGGAATCGGAGAAGACGCCGCCGCCATTGAAATCGGAGACGGCTATCTGCTCGCCAAAACAGACCCGATAACCCACGTCACGGACAGGATAGGTTATTACGCCGTCCATATCAATGCGAATGACATTGCAGCGATGGGTGGCACACCCGGGTGGTTTCTTGCAACAGTGTTGATGCCCCAGGGAAGCAAATTTGAAGATCTGGACAAAATCTTTTCACAAATTTCAGGAACATGCAAAGGCCTCGGCATTTCCTACTGCGGTGGCCACACCGAAATTACGACTTCCGTCAAAAACCCGGTGGTGGTCGGACAAATGCTGGGCGAAGCTCCGAAAGAAGGGCTCAAGCCAACCTCCGGCGCCAGGGAAGGCGATTCAATAATAATGACCAAATGTGCGGCAATCGAAGCCACCGCGATCATCTCGATCGAGCTGGAAAACGAATTGCGCAAAATTTTTCCTGCAAAGTTGCTCGAACGCGCGAAGAATTACCTCTTAAATCCTGGTATCAGCGTCGTAAAAGATGCGCGCGTGCTAGCCGAAATGTCTGCGGTCCACGCATTGCATGACCCGACCGAAGGAGGAATCGCGACCGGCATTTTCGAAATAGCCGAAGCGAGTGGCCTGGGCGTCACTTTGAACGCGGACGACATCCCGATAAGCGAAGAAACCAGGCTCTTGTGTGAACACCTGGATATAAACCCGCTGGGGACTTTCGCTTCGGGATCTCTCCTCGCGGCGATAGACAAAGGGGCGGTCGACGAAGCCCTAAGGCGGCTTCATAAAGCCGGGATCCCGGCTTGCACGGTAGGGGAGACCGGGCCTTCAGACGACGGAAAATGGTTGAACCGAGGAGGAATCCGCACACCGCTCCCCGTGTTTCACCAGGACGAACTGTCCAAAATTCTGGGCTGACAATCGCGGAGTCGAATTTCACACCATTGGGAGGTTGAAAGCCTCTGCTAAAGTATAATCGTAGGGTGGACGAAGTACCCCCCTTTCGGTAATTATCGCATCGACATATTCCGCGGGTGTAATGTCAAAGGCCGGGTTAAACGCCTCAATCCCCTCGGGCCCCAAAGATTTTCCGGCTATTGTGGTCACCTCCGAGGGATCTCGCTTCTCCACGGGGATGAAATCACCACTCGAAACAGACAGGTCGATAGTGGACAACGGAGCGGCGACATAGAATGGAATGCCGTTCGTGCGGGCGAGAACAGCCAGCTGATACGTTCCGATTTTATTGGCTACATCGCCGTTCGCGGCTATCCGATCAGCCCCGGTCACCACTGCATCGACGCCCCCGAACCGCATCATGTAACCGGCCGCACTGTCTACGATGACCGTCACCGGGATGCCCTCCATTTTCAATTCAAAGGATGTCAGCCGTAAACCCTGCAGCCATGGCCTTGTTTCCCCGGCTACGACGCGTATATGTTTCCCGGCCGAAGCCGCCGCCCGGATCACTCCGAGCGCGGTACCGTAACCGCCGGTCGCAAGGGCGCCGGCGTTGCAGTGTGTCATAATGAGAGCCGGGTCCGGTATCAACTTCTCGCCGTACCGGCCTATCGCGTGGTTGATCTCAATATCTTCATTGAGAAGAGATGTCGCTTCCCTCCGAAGAGCTTCCACGATTTGTTCGACCGGGCTGTCTTTAAGGCCCTCGACCACAGCCTGCATGCGCTCGACCGCCCATTTGAGATTGACCGCCGTAGGTCGTGCGGCCAGGATTTCGCTTGCGATGCGTTCGAATTCATTAAAAAATCTCGAGGGTGCACGCGAAGCAGCACGACGGGCGCCTATTGCAAGGCCCATAGCCGCAGCGATTCCTATAGCCGGGGCGCCCCGAATAACCATATTCCGGATCCCACGGATCACATCCTTGTAGCTGCGGCAAGTGTACCATTGCACATGCGCAGGCAGTTTTCGCTGATCTACCATCCGCACATCGAGCCCATGCCATTCGATCGTCGGAACCATCAGAGCCTCCCGAAGAAAGTTAAACGTCTATGCGCTCCACCCATCCGCGGGTATCGGGGAGATCTCCGTACTGAAGCCCGATAAGTTCATCATACAGTCTCCTGGAAAGCTCTCCCATCGTTCCGCCGCCAACCACGTAATCACGATTCTTGAAATTGATCCTCCCCACAGGGGAAATCACGGCTGCGGTACCTGTGCCGAACGCCTCTTTGAGCGCACCGCTTTCCGCCGCCTCCACCACGTCGTATATCGAAAGCAGCCGTTCGGACACTTTGTAGCCCCAGTCGGTCGCAAGCTGGATCACCGATTTACGGGTTACGCCAGGAAGAATGCTACCGGAAAGAGGAGCCGTGATCACCTCATCGCCGATCAGGAAAAATATATTCATCGTCCCGACTTCTTCCACGTATTTATGCTCCGAGGCATCAAGCCACAAAACCTGGGTGAAGCCCTTCTTTTTCGCCTGTTCGGCCGCCAGCAGGCTCGCAGCGTAATTCCCGGCCACCTTGGCATCGCCGGTTCCCCCGAGTGCCGCACGGGAAAATCGGTCTTCAACATATATCCCGACCGGATTAAGCCCCTCCTTATAGTAAGCCCCTACCGGACCTAGGACAATATAAAACAAATATTCTTTGGACGGGCGTACGCCTAGATGGGGTTCGGTCGCGACCATAGTCGGCCTTATATAAAGAGAAGCGCCATGGCTCTTCGGAATCCAGTCCCTGTCCTGCAGAATCAAGGCCTTCAGACACTTCATCGCAAATTCCACATCCAGCTCCGGCATGCACATCCGTGAGGCCGACTGATTCATCCGCTCGAAATTGTCTTTTGCCCTGAAAAGATAGATCCCTCCATCGGACCCCGCATAAGCCTTCAACCCTTCGAATATCTCCTGGCCGTAGTGAAGCCCCATCGCTGCAGGGTCAATGCTTAGGGGGCCGTAAGGTTCGATGCGGGGGTTCACCCAGCCTCCCTCTTCCCGGTAATCCATCAGGAACAGGTGGTCCGTGAAAATATCCCCGAAACCCAATTTCGTTTCATCCACCGGTTTATTTTTCATTTTCCCCGGTGAAACTTTTTTTATCACCAATTCCGATTCCATTGCGCTTTCCTCCGTTTTAAGAAATACAGGCTGCAATCTATAGCACACGGTTTGTTTGAACACAACTACCTGATGAAACGGTGACAACTATACTACTATATTTCCGTTGACATTCAACCAAACATTGGACTATTAATTTCATATACAAATTGACGAAACATGATATACAGAGAACCCATTCTGCTACCGCATCCATAGCCTTAACGACGGTAAGCGTTATTCTAAGACGAGCCATGCCAAAAAAGACTTTGCTTTTTTCATCTATCTTTTCGATTGTTTTCATTTTCTTCAGTGCCGGAAATATTCTAGCACAGGGGCCGAAAAAAATATTGAGCATCGAAGCCTATGATATGCTCAACACGGTCCCGGATTCTTATCTTGTCGATGTAAGGACGAGAGCAGAATACCAGTTTGTGGGTCATCCAATAACCGCCTATCACTTTCCTTATATGTTTTTATCCAATGAACTGTTTAAAAACGGAGAAGACTATATTTACCGTTTTGATGTTAAAAACAAGGCTTTTATCGAAGAGATAGGAAAAATTTTTAAAAAAACAGACAACCTACTTGTGCTTTGCCGAGACGGTTCACGAAGTACCGCAGCAGCAGTCGAGCTCTCGGAAGCCGGATTCAAAAATATTTACAATATAGAAGACGGTTTCGAAGGTCCAATGTTTCCCAACTTTTCGGACAGCAACAAAGACAAATTTTACCGGCAGCTAGCCAAAAGAAACAATATTTACGGCTTCGACCATCGGCGCCATTACGGCTGGCAGTGGTGGGGACTTCCCTGGACGTATAATCTCGACCCCAAATACTTATATCCTCCGGATCTTAGCCAGCCGAAAAATTAAAATCCCCGAACAACTTTTTCAGCGATTCCAACGAAGGTAATGCAATACAGCGCCCGCACCCCGTATAAATCTGCTCGCAGAAGTTTTGTAGATAGAAGGTCAGGCCTTTCTGTTGACAAAACCTTGAGCAAGGCTTACCTTTTAGCTAAATATTGCAGTGGAGGAAAGGAGATCATCGATGGCAGATGTTTTACAGGTTACTGACGACAATTTCGAAAAGGAAATCCTGCAATCCGATATACCGGCATTAGTGGATTTCTGGGCTGAATGGTGCGGCCCGTGTAAAATGGTAAGCCCTATTGTAGAAGAACTGGCCAAAGAATATAACGGTAAGGTCAAAGTTGCTTCGATGGATGTGGATTCCAACAGAAGGACACCCGGCGCCTTCGGAATAAGGAATATACCTACTCTGATTTTTTTCAAAGGAGGCCAGGTGGAACAAACTGTGATCGGGGCACATCCGAAGAGCTTTCTAGACGAGCAGATCAAAAAGATGCTTTGAATGCAATCTCTCCTTCTTTAATCCCCGCCCTCGCTCAGCGAGGCGGGGTTTCGATTTGGTGTTACCATTACAGGAAGGTGGATTATGCATGATCTTGTTATAATCGGAGGCGGCCCGGCCGGGCTCACGGCAGGCCTTTATGCAGCCAGGTCCAAACTTGACGCGGTATTGTACGAAAAATTGGTGCCCGGCGGTCAGATTCTCACGACTGACTGGATTGAAAACTACCCAGGTTTTCCCGAGGGTCTTTCGGGATTCGACCTTGTGGATCGTATGAAACGGCAGGCTGAACGATTCGGACTCAAAATAGAAGGCCGTGAGGTAACATCGTTTAATCCCTCCGGGACATCAAAAACGATTGTCACTGATCAGGGAACGGTGGAAGCCAAAGCCGTGATCTACGCCAGTGGGGCGGCGCCCAGGAAGATCGGAGTAGACGGCGAAGTCACGATGACGGGGAAAGGGGTTTCCTATTGTGCGACATGCGACGGTCCTTTTTACCGCGACCAGGAAGTAGCGGTCATAGGAGGAGGGGACACCGCAGTCGAGGAAGCTCTATACCTCACCAAGTTTGCCAGCAAGGTTCACCTTATACATCGCAGGGACAAACTCAGGGCTGTAAAAATATTGCAGGAACGAGCAGAGGCGGAGAAAAAGCTGGAGCTGGTCTGGGATACGATACCCACCAGGATAATGGGTTCTGAGGAGGTCGAAGGGCTTGCCTTGAAAAATGTAAAATCCGGTTTGGAATCGACGCTTCCGATTCAGGGGATTTTTGTATTTATCGGCTACAGCCCTAACAACAGCCTGCTCAAGGACATCGTCGAACTGGACGATAGTGGATTCGTCACAACCAATAGAGACATGGAAACATCGATTCCCGGCGTTTTCGCCGCAGGCGATATCCGATCCAAACTTCTGAGGCAGGTATCCACCGCCGTAGGGGAAGGAGCCACCGCGGCTTTCGCCGCTGAACGCTACATAGAAAACCTGTAATCCAGATTATGAAAAATACAAAGATTATAACAAGTTGGCTAATCGTTATTCCTGTTTTGTTGTCTTTACTGAGCGGGTGTGCCTGGCTGGATAAATTGAGAGGCCCCGACGAAGATAAAAGCCCTTCAGAACTGATGTACCAAGGTATGTCCGATCTGGAACGCGGTAGATACTCCTCTGCCACCAAAGCATTCCAGACGATCAAAGACAGGTATCCATACAGTGAACTTGCTGTCGAAGCAAAATTAAGGATGGCTGACACCCTATACAGGCGTGAACTTTACGAAGAAGCCTACGATGCCTATGATGAATTCGAACGCCTTCATCCAACAAATTCGGCGGTGCCCTTTGCCATCTATCAAAAGGGTATGTGTTATTTCAGCCGCATGCGCGGTATAGACAGGGACCAGACGGCTACCCGCAACGCCAGTGATCAATTTGAAAGGCTAATCGAAAAATTCCCGGACTCCGGATATTCAGCCCAGGCTCACAGAAAACTCACCGAATGCTATTCTTCACTCGTAAGCCATGAACTCTTCATCGCGGACTTTTACCTGAAAAAGAAACAATATCATGCCGCCCGAGACCGTTACATATATATACTGGAAAACTACCCAGACTTCGGTCAGTATCTGCATGCGCTCGAAAACCTGAATATATGCATGCAAAATTTAAAAGATCAGGACGAAGGTTCCAAATCGTGGTTACGCAAAATCATTCCCTTCGACCACGCAGGAGACCGGCCGCCTATAGGGTGGTAGCCTTTTTGTCAACCGTTTACAATCTCTTCGACAAGTCGGTATGACTCCTCCAGCGCTGAAGACAGCAATTCAGGCTTCGGTCCACCTCCCTGCGCCATATCCGGCCTTCCACCTCCTTTTCCTCCGACCATTCCGGACAGCTTGGCGATGATAAGCCCCGCATTAAAACGTTCGGCCAAATCTTTTGTTACCACGCAGGTAAGCATTGCCCGACCGCCGTTGACCGCCCCGACCACTATTACGCCTTCCCGTAGATGGTCCTTGATCCTGTCGGCCGCTTCACGCAAATCCTTCGGCGAATCCGCGTCAAGCTTCCTGGCAAGCACTTTCACGCCACCGATTTCGCGGATCCCGGCAAGAATATCATCAGGCTTTCCAGCTATAAGTTTAGATTTAAGAGACTCAATTTCATGCTCTTTATCCTTATATTCCTTAATAAATCGAAGAAGTCTTTCTTCGACTCCATCAGGTTTAGTTTTGAGAAGCAGCGCCGCGGAGCGCAGCATCTGTTCCAGCTTCTGATCATGCGCCAAAGCCGCCTCGCCGGTAATCGCCTCGATTCGGCGCACATTGGCGGCCACAGACGTTTCTCCTAACACCCTGAATAACCCTATATCACCTGTTCTGTGCGCATGGGTACCGCCGCATAATTCCCTGCTGACTCCTTCACCGACTCCTACGACTCTGACTTGTGCACCGTAGCGCTCCTCGAAAATCGCCATCGCGCCCGTTTTCATAGCCTCCTCTTTGGTCATCACCGTGGTTTCCACCGGTAAATTGGCTGTTATATGACGGTTGACCCTGCGCTCCAATTCCTGGATGGTTTCAGAATCTACCTGCGCGAAATGAGTGAAATCGAAACGCAACCTTTCGGAAGAGACAAGCGAGCCCGCCTGCTTGACATGATCTCCGAGTAACTCCCGCAAAACCGCGTGCAATAAATGAGTGGCGGAGTGATTGCGAGCGGTCGCAGCCCGTTTCTCTCCGTCCACCGTAGCTCGGACATTGTCCCCCACATGAAGCAGGCCTGAAACCACCCTGCCCTTGTGGACGGTAAGCTCGGGACAGGGTTTGATAGTGTCACCCACCTCCATGGAACCGGAATCGAAGATGATCGTTCCGCTGTCACCGACCTGCCCTCCCGATCTTCCGTAGAACGGCGTACAATCAAGAATAACCTCTACCGCTGTTCCCGCCTCGGCGGCATCAACTTCCGAACCATCCAAAACCAAGGCAGTTACCTTCGCATCCACCGAAAGCGTTTCGTAACCGACGAACAGGCTTTTTAAACCGTTACCGACCATCTTCAGATAGACTTCGGGAACGGCTTCCTCCCCACTACCGCGCCAGGACTCCTGGCTTTTCGTACGCTGTTTCACCATCGCCGCTTCGTAACCCTCTGTGTCCACATCGAGGCCGGAATCCCGTGCCACGTCGCGCACTATATCGATAGACAACCCATAAGTGTCATACAGCTTGAAAGCCGTCTCGCCCGAAATCGATTTCCCGCCTTTATCCTTGATCAACGAAATTTCCTCTTCGAGCACCTTCATACTGTACGAAAGCGTATCTGAAAATCGTTTCTCTTCGTTGCCCACCAGCCCATTTATCAAGCTCTTGGCCCGTACAAGCTCCGGGTAATCTTCCCCCATAGATTCCACTACTCTGCCGCACACCAGGTGCAGAAACGACCCGGAAAGTCCGAGAACATGCCCGAACCGGGCCGCCCTCCTTATTATCCTTCGGAGCACGTAACCACGTCCTTCGTTCGAAGGCATCACACCGTCTGCGATTAAAAACGCAGCAGCCCGCGCATGATCAGATATCACCCGAAAAGCAACGTCATCCCTTCCGCCTTTTCCATAGACAGCCCCCGAGAGAGCTTCGACATAGGCGACAAGCCCCCTTAAAATGTCTGTATCGTAGTTCGAAGAAGCTCCCTGTATCACCGCGGCGAGCCTCTCGAGCCCCATTCCTGTATCGATATTGGGGTTGGGGAGCGGTTCAAAGCTCCCGTCGGGCTGCCGGTCGAATTGTGTAAAAACAAGATTGTAGATTTCAAGATATCTCTCACAGTCGCAACCAGGCGCGCAATCACTTCGGCCACAGGAAAATTCCGGACCCTGATCGAAATATATTTCCGAGCATGGGCCGCAGGGGCCGGTCTCCCCCATCGCCCAAAAATTATCCTTCTCTCCAAGCTTGATAATTTTTTCCGGCGCCAGCCCGATCTTGTCACGCCAAAGGCGTAAAGCTTCGTCATCGTCTTTAAACACCGAAACATACAGCCTCTCCGGTGGAACATCATAGACCCTTGTCAAAAGCTCCCACGCCCAGGATATCGCCTCCTCTTTGAAATAATCGCCGAAAGAAAAATTGCCCAGCATTTCAAAGAAAGTGTGATGCCGGTAGGTATAACCGACTTGTTCCAGGTCATTGTGTTTTCCCCCGGCGCGCACACATTTCTGCGATGTAGCCGCACGCGTATATGCACGCTTCTCCTCACCGAGATAGAGCCTTTTAAACTGTACCATTCCGGCGTTGGTAAACAACAGAGAAGGATCATCCTTCGGGACCAACGAGGAGCTTTCAACGATCTCGTGGCCCCTATCCTTATAAAACTCCAGAAAAATCCGTCTTATTTCTCGTGAATCCATTATCTTTTACGGTCCTCAATAGTTAAAAATTTCACAACGGCATTAACCAAAAATTCAAAAGCTTACTTTTCACCAACTTCCGACGCTGCATTCCCACTTTCCTCGATCCGCTTGAGCCCGGTCTTTTCCAGGATAAGTGACTTTAGCTTGGATAGCATATCTTCATGTTCGATTAAAAAAGCCCTGGCATTCTGCCTGCCCTGCCCTATTCGTTCTTCACCAAATGAATACCAGGCCCCGCTCTTCTGAACAAACCCCATATCAACCGCCAGATCCAGGATGTCGCCTTCCTTGGATATTCCGTGGCCATATATGATGTCGAATTCAGCCTCTTTGAAAGGCGGAGCGATCTTGTTTTTCAAAACTTTCACACGGGTTCGGTTCCCGACAACCTGGTCGCCTTCCTTGATTGCGCCTATCCTGCGAATATCAAGACGCTGGCTGGCGTAAAACTTAAGAGCATTCCCTCCAGTGGTTGTTTCCGGATTGCCGAACATCACCCCTATCTTCATCCTGATCTGGTTGATGAAAATCACGCATGTCTTGGACTTACTGATGCAGGAAGTGAGCTTCCTGAGAGCCTGGCTCATAAGCCGCGCCTGAAGGCCCACATGTTGATCCCCCATTTCCCCTTCGATTTCCGCCCTGGGTACCAGAGCCGCTACCGAATCGATTATCAATACGTCTATACCCCCGCTGCGAACAAGAATCTCCGCGATATCAAGCGCCTGCTCGCCGGTATCCGGCTGGGACACCAGCAGGCTGTCCACATCGACTCCCAGTTTGCGACCATACCCTATGTCCAGTGCATGTTCGGCATCAATGAAGGCCACCATCCCTCCCATCTTCTGGGCCTCCGCGGCGACGTGCAGCGCAAGAGTGGTTTTGCCGGAAGATTCGGGCCCGTATATTTCCACCACCCTGCCTCGGGGCACCCCTCCTATACCCAGGGCCAGGTCCAAGGAAAGAGAACCGGTTGAAATGGCGGGAACATCGATCACCGCCTGTTCACCCATTTTCATTATGGACCCGCGTCCGAATTGTTTTTCTATTTGAGATATGGCCTGTTCGACCGCTTTTTCTTTCTCCATCAATAACCCTCCATCATCGGTCCTCTTGCCCGCAAGGGGCTCCGGCATCCCTCATCGGCAGCCGCGCGAGCACCGTGTAAAAGGCGCCGCGGGGCGTCAAATCGCTTTTAAAGAGCACCAGTTCCCCCAACCGGCATTCGTCCGATTGAATATGGTCAAAATGCTCGAGAACATTTCCGGGGCCTCCGCTGCGAAACCTTCCCAGAGTGAGATGAGGCCTGAAAGACCTTGAATCAAGCTTTAGCCCGACAGGCGCCAGAGCGTCGAGCAGTTCACGCTTGAACGCAGCCATTCGAGATGTTTCCCCGGAAACCCCAGCCCACACAACACGCGGCCGCCGCGGCGGACCGAAAACTCCAAGCCCCTTTACAGCGACGCTGAAGGAGTCGTGGCAGGCACAGACTTCCGCCGCGGATTTTTTTATAAAATCCATGTGTTCTTCCGGAACATCACCCAAAAAAACCACCGTCAAATGGATTTTTTCGACGGCGATCCATCGAACGTCCAGGTCGCTTTTTTTCAAGCCCTCCAGCGTATCAGAAAGCACGGATTTAACGTGTCCCGGCAATTCAAAGGCCAGGAATGAACGAATCATCATTGAGATACCGCCTGATCCAATCTAAGGCCATCATCGCCGAGTCGGTCTTAATCCTGCCGCGGGTCCCGCGAAATCGGTAGAGTCCACTGTACAGTCCCTTTTCCGAACAAAGCCCCAGGTAAACCATACCGACGGGCTTTTCGACACTGCCCCCGCCTGGCCCCGCTATTCCCGTAACCGCTATCCCTATATCGGCGCGAAGGCGTTCGCGGGCGCCGGAGGCCATTTCCCGGGCCGTCGGTCCGCTGACAGCCCCATAGGCATGCAGTGTATCCGGTTTTACACCTAGGAGGTCCATTTTCGCTTCGTTGCTATATACGATGCATCCTCCCTTGAAATACTCGGAGCTCCCAGCTTCGTTTGTCAGCAGATGCCCTATCAGGCCGCCGGTGCATGATTCAGCCAGGGCGACACTTAAACCGTTCCTGTGCAAAAGTTCTCCGACCACATGCGCCATAGTGCGATCGCCCACCGTGAACACGAAACTCCCGAGGAGGTCGCACGCGGCATTTTGAACACGCTCGAGAATTTTATGAGCCTGCTTTTCCTCCGCCCCCCTGAAGCTGAGAGTCACGTGAATTTCTGGAAATCTGGGATAAAACCCAAAAATTACGTCAGGCTCGGAACGCTGGAGGTCTTCCAACATTTCCGCAACACGGGATTCACTGATACCGTAGAGCTTCAAGACTCTTTGGAAAAGCCTTTCGAGCGGACCGCAGACCCGACTGATTCTGGGGATCACGGAGCGGTCCAACAAGCTGCGCATTTGCTCCGGCACACCAGGAAGGAAAAAGAAAACAGCATCTCCGACCTCGATCTCGAAACCGCAAGTGTTACCATACGGATCCAGGGGTTCAGCGCCTTCCGGCAGCATCGCCAATTTTTCGAGAGGACGGTTTAGCTTCGTCCCTGTTTCATCAACATAACGTAGAAGGCTCCGATAAACCTCTGAATGACGCACCAATTTCCGTCTAAACGCTACGGCGGCGATTTCACTGGTGATGTCATCCACCGTCGAGCCGAGTCCCCCGGTCACGATCACAAACCCACCTCGCCGCATGGCCTGTTCGATTTCGAACGAAACGGTTTGCTGATCGTCTCCGAGCGAAATAATGCGTGTGACCCGAAGGCCCGCAGCAATAAGCCGGCCGCATGCATATCGGGAATTAACATCGGGTATTTTTCCCGATGTCAGTTCATCGCCTATCGTTATTATCTCACAATTCATCCCGGCTTTCCTGTCGCATCACGACAAAACCCCTGTAAACATAAGTCCCCACAGGCAAATGGCGCTGTAAACGCCGGCAGCCAAATCGTCCGCGACTATCCCGACACCTCCAGGAAGCCTCTCGGCGAGGCCCACAGGAAACGGCTTGAAGATATCGAAAAATCGGAACAGTAAAAATCCTGCGACCAACAAACTCCAGGAGGGTTTCCACAACGCAACAGCCGCGAAAAATCCCACCACTTCGTCGACGACAACTTCCGGCGGATCTTCGATACCGGCACGCCGCCGGTAAACTTCGGAACTCCAAACAGCCACGGAGATCAACACAGCAAGCAAAATAGCTTTAACCAAAAGTCCAAGCCATCCAACCGCAAGAATCAACGGCACGGCTGCCAGAGTACCTACAGTTCCGGGGGCCGCCGGCGAAAGCCCGCTGCCGAACCATACCGCAATCAGGTTCAAAAACCTTGCACCCTTACCACAGCCGACCGTAGCCGTACGATATGAAACGTTATCAAAACGGCATTGCCACATCAAGCACCTATAACCGTTCACCTTTCATCTGCGCCAGGGCTCTCCCAAAGCGCTCACCCAGGCAAAAATTTCTTTCAACGCTATATTTCTCTCGAGCGCAACCTTTCTGCATTCTTCAAACTCGGGCATGTAGGCCTTACGCCCTTCCGGGCCGATCACCTCCTTGACAGGCATAGCCCCCCATGGGCTTTCCACTGTAACTTGCCTCCGCTCCAGAACCATTCTGGCGCTATAACGGAATCGGACTCCGAGGGATGTACTTTCCCGCAAAACAACATTAATAAGAGCGTCTTTGTCTCCAGGACGACCAATGATTTCTATTCGTACGCCGGGTCGATTCTTCTTCATATGAACGGGGCAGAAAACAACATCCAGTGCACCTGCGTCGAAAAGCCGTTCCATCAAGAAACCGACGTTTTCGGGGGTCATGTCATCCACATTCGTCTTGATTATGGCGACCGTCTCGGTGTCGGCCCCGCTTTCAGGCTTTTCAGGCTCCCCCAGTATGATCCTGAGCAAATTGGGGCGTCCCTTGGGATCGCTGCTTCCAGCGCCGTATCCAATCCTGCGTACCGTCATGGAAGGCATCCCACCAAACGATGCAGCCATTGTGGTCACTAAAAGTGCACCGGTGGGCGTGACCATTTCGCGACGCTGTTCCGAATCATAGACCGGCACTCCCTCCAGCAATGCAGCGGTCGCCGGTGCAGGCAGAGGTATAAATCCGTGAGCACTTTCGACAAAACCGGAGCCGAGTGGCAGCGCGGAAACATGCAGTTCATTTATGCCGAGTGCCTCTACGCCGTAGACCCCGCCCACGATATCGATTATCGAATCGACCGCTCCCACCTCGTGAAAATGTACCTTCTCCGGGTCCCTTCCATGCGCAGCGCCCTCAACCCTCGCTAGACGCTCGAACATTTCGACGCTTCGTGCCTTGACCCATTCGCTCAACCCTGAAGAATTGATCATTTCTCGAATCATGCCCACGTTGCGGTGCTGATGTTCCTTGTTTTCCACATGAACCTTGAAGCTGCAGCCGGCAATTCCACTCCGTAGCACGGTCTCCGACTCAATTTCGTACCCTCGCAACGGTAATGTGCCGAGCGCATTCCGCAAATTTTCAACAGGCAAGCCCGCATCCAGCAACGCACCGAGAAACATGTCCCCACTGACACCTGAAAAACAATCAAGATAAGCTATTTTCATTTTCTCTCACACAAAAACGGCCTGCTAGGCCTTATCTTTTACAATGCTTCCGCTATCAATTCCGACAGGTCCTTGACTTCGATCACCTGCTCGTTTCCCGTGGTTTTCCGGCTGTCCTCCAGCATCGAAATACAGTAAGGGCAGGCCGTCGCGAGTATCGAAGCCCCGGTTCCGCATGCCTCACGGATCCTTAAATCCGAAAAGCGCCATTCGGGCTTTGTTTCCATCCAGAGCCTCCCTCCACCTCCACCGCAACAGAGGCTGTCTTCGCGATTTCGTCCCATCTCCACCAGCCCACCGCCTGCAACGGCTTCCAGAAGAGATCTTGGCGCTTGGTAAACACCGCAGTGCCTACCCAGATAACAGGGATCATGATAAGTCACTGTGGCATCGAGTGGGTGAAGGATCTCAAGGTCTCCCGAATCGAGGGCATCGGCTAAAACCTGGGTATAATGGACCACATCCCAATGACCTCCCAATTCAGGATAATCGTTAAGGAAAGTGTACATACAATGGGGGGAGGTGGTGATTATCCTGCTGACCCCCAGATCGTTCAATAGCTCGACATTCGCCGAAGCAGTCGAGACAAAAAGCTCCTCTTCCCCGATTTTTCTAATCGATTCACTGCAGCAGTTTTCCGTGCCGTCCAGGACGCCGTAGCTTATCCGGGCCTCGTCAAGAACTTTTATGAGCGCCCTCGCGGCCTGCCTGCCCCTGGGGTCGTAAGCGGAGGTACAGCAGACAAAAAGAAGGTATTTCTGGCTGCCGTCGAAACGGGGAACCTCAAGGCCTTCCATCCAGGCCGTACGCTTTTCCCGGGGTTCAGACCACGGGTTGCCGTTGCTGTGCACACTGCCCGCGACTGTCCGGAGCATGGCAGGAGCCGCCCCGCTCTCGGCGACCATCGCCCGCATCGCTTTTACGATATCGATAATCTTCACTCCCCTGGGACATCGAAGCACGCATTTGTTGCAGGTCGTGCATCCATAGAGCACATCATCCGACTCGTACCCCTCCACTCCGAGCTGTGCCATCCGAATCAAACGCCTGATATTGAATTCACCGCCGACAATCCCCCACGGGCATGAACCGGCGCACATCCCGCACTGCATGCACAAGTTCAATTTTTCGGCACCCATGGCTACCAGAGCTTCATTAACTTCGTAAAACGGAGTCAAGACACCCATAGGCACACGCTCCTTTCATAATTAATCGCCTAACTCGCTGAAAAATTATTGAATACGGACCTTCCCCCCACCGCCTTTCAGAAAATTCCTTTCCACGATACCGTTGTTCTTGTACCATAAACCCGCCAAGACATAAAGCAAGTAGAGCATTTCATCCATGAACCTTCACAAATACACCATTGATCGCTATTTGCCCTCCCGACGCGGCCGGAACACAAAGCCGTTAGCCATTAGCTTTTAGCCGTTAGCAAGACGGAATCGGAAAGCACTACTCTAATACGGCCGATACTGATCCCGATAGTTTATATCGAAACCTCCCGATTACGATAACGACAACCGTTTCGCTCCCGCTCCACTGACAACGATTTACCTCAAGTAGAATAAAGGCTGTGCCGGGGGTTTCGATGCGGGAGATTCATCACCGAGAAGGGGCGTCAAGTGGGAGACTTTGGGGAAAGAGCCAAAGCTTTCGCCTGAATCTTCTCCGGTGCCCATCTCTTTATCCCGGTTAAAAACCCTTCTCGCAGTATATAGTAAAGTCTCTCTCGTGGAGAACTACGAAATATGAAGGTCCCGCAGCGGAGCCCCCGGCGCAGCCGGAACCCGAAAGGCACTACCTGATAAACAGCCGATACCGATACCGACCCCGACGCCGATGTAATAGATTACGACAACGACAACCGTTTCGCTACCGCTCCACTGACAACGACTTATCTCAAGAAGAATAAAGGCTTTTCAGGTTCATCGTTCAAACGGCTTTTCTATCCTGAAATCGGGCACTAAAGGTAAATCTAAATCCCCGTCACGTCCTTTTTCCTCCGGAAATTGAACGAACAGATTCTCAAATCCGAGTTCCTGGACATATTGATAAACTATGTTGAATTCTTCCTCGGTAATTTTCCTGTTTAATTCTTCGTCCTTCTGGGGAACAACCGGGCGATACTGGGACATAAGGCTCACGGGCAGCTCCCGGCCGAATTCCACGAACAACGAAGTGACCGCAGCCAGAGAATTCTCGATATGCCCGGGTAAAATCAAATGACGAACGAGAACCCCCCGGCTTGCCGGCGAAGAAGTTCCGCCGCACCGATCTAAAAATCCCTTCTGCCGCACCATTTCATAAATCGCTTCAAGTGCGATTCGGGGATAATTGCCGCAACCGGAAAGAGCGGCTGACAGTTTTCCGTCGGAGTACTTGTAATCCGGAAGGTATATATCCGCACGGGACTCAGCCTCACGTATCATTTCCACCGACTGGTATCCCGAAAGATTGTAAATGATGGGAAGTTCGTACCCTCCTCTTTTGAGCATACCCACCAGGCGGAACACATCCGGAAAAAAATGATCCGGAGTCACCATATTGATATTGTGCACCCCAAAATCATCAATCATGGCTTTCACCAGGTCGAAAAGCTCCTCCAGGGTGACGGGCTTCCCCATCGCCTGTAGGGTGATTTGGTGATTTTGACAATAGCTGCATTTCAATGAGCAACCGGAGAAAAAAACCGTTCCGGAACCTCTAACGCCGCTGATAGGCGGCTCTTCTCCAAAATGAGGGCCCACATAAGCCAGCCTGACCGTAGAAGACTCCCCACAATATGGAGCCCTGCCTCCAGCCGAAAGGTCACTTCGGAAAGAACCGCAGCGACGAGGGCAAAGCATACAGGGGTCATAGCCAATTTGAATTTGATCACCGCGAGGAAACATTAATAGATAGTCCCTTATATCAAATTTGATGGCCTCGTAAAAAGTACCATCCCCGCCTTATCGGCGTCGGGGTCCGTATCGGGGTCGGGGTCGGGGTCGGGGTCGGGGTCGAAAAGCTCGCCGGTCAACGTCCGATACCGACGCCGACAGCGTTCCCGACCCCGAGAGACATCTTTGTCTTGACTTTTTACAATCGCATCAAATTTAAAAGCTCAGAATGCAAAAAGAAAAATCCCTACAAAAATCGGAACAAAAGCTTCCGATAAATGCTAAAAAAGAACCGGCGGGACCATTCCAAAATTTTATATGATATACATAAAAATCAAAGCCTTATCCAGCCAATCCACCGGAAGTTGATGAACTTTGGATTCATAAGTTCAATTATAGAACAATATTAATTCTTATAAAAGCAAACTTTTATATGTTTGGCTCAAATTTTGCGGCTGTCTATTTTAGCAATAAAATACCCGAACCAAAAAAGGAGCAGCTATGAACTGGAAATTCTGGACAAAGAAACCTCAGTCGGATGCCGGTGTTAAAGAAAAATCCATCCCTAAACCGAAGGCCATACCCGAAGTCATTGGTCGCCATCTTGTAGTGGAAATGAAGAAAGATCCCGATTTCGTTTGGAAGCTGATGGCGGTTGTGCGTCCGCGCCAGGACAACAAAAATGTGTTCGACGTAAGAGTATATTCGCCGGTGGAAGCCGGCGTCAGAAGTGTGAATGTTAAAAACTTCGACACTCTGGACGCTGCACCTGATTTGATACTTTATGAAGGCTGGTATGACAAAGTGGCCAATACGACCGAACTTATAGACAGGACCCAGCAAAAACCCGACGACGCCATCGCCGTATAAATTTCTCCCCCACAAGGTTCGACAAGTCCATCCACCCGGCGCCGTTTTCTGATCCTGGAAATCGGCGCCGGGAGAACCGGGCTTACACGGCACAAACTATTTTAATGCCCGGTTTCGGTGCCTGCCTCTTTTCCGACCCCCGGTTACGATGCAATGCCTGTAGCCCAACACCGTCATTCCCGCCCCGCAGGAAGATATCGTCCTGACGGGGAATCAGGGGAACTAATGCCGCCTTGACCGGTGGCATATTTGTCTATTAAACTGAATTGGATACAGGCTTTAGACTTAAAGGGGGTGCCCATGCGTTGCTGAAAAGCTTATTCGGGCCCTGATATGATCAAAAAAATCATCAATGCAACTGTTCCAACGAAACAGTACAACCATGGCGAATTGTTACTGCACGATACGATCCAATGCCCAGGGCTGACCAAACGCCATAACAGGTTGAATGAGCTGGCTGAAACGATATCAAAGGCTCTTTCGGCGAAGGAGTTAAAACTTAAAGTTCCGGTTCTGTGGTGTGTTATAGCAGGAGGAACGGGCACAGGTAAATCATCCATTTTCAATGCACTGTGTGGCAGAAACCTGAGTACCTCAGGCGTCGAGCGCCCAAAAACCAAAGGAGCGGTGGCTTATGGCCACGTGTCCTTCCCTGAAATTTCCGACTCCCCCTGTATACTTCCTACAATCGAAAAAATCCAGGAGGACGCACCCGGACGAACGCCCACCACGGGCATTGCGAACCGAATTGTGATGTTGACACATCAGCGGCGGGACATGCAACATATTGTGCTGGTGGATACGCCAGATCTGGACAGCCTTGATCATGCACAAAAAAACATCGCCGAAGATATAACCCTCCCGGCCGATTTTGTCATTTTCGTCGCAAGTCAGGAAAAATACGCAGATCAAGCACCGGCGGATTTCTTGCGAAAGGTGGTCTACAGGGGCACCCCATGCCTTTTAGTGCTGAACAAAGCAGCCCCGGAAACCTCGCCTGAAGAGATCCAGGAAGCATTTGAACTTCACGGAATTTCAATCCCCGCGTTGCACATTGCAATAATTCCACACGGCATTTTGCCGCGCCGAAAGCCGCATTCTCCTATGGGATCATTCGCAAAAGCCTTTTTCGAAGAATGCAGCCAGGGGAATGAGGAATCCCTCAGGCATGATTCGATACGACGACTCGGCGGACTGATTGCTGAAAGCGCTGGTGAGGCAGTCGAAATAGTCGAAGAAGAGATAAAAGAATCCAGGATCTGGCTCGAAAAACTGGCTGCACTTCACTCCCGAAGCTGCGAAGAGTTCCTGCGCACCGAGGAAGCCAGGCTGACCGATGAGCGTACGCGGCATCTTCGTTCAGAGGTTAGAAAGCTTTTCTCCCGGTACGATGTTCTGGCCGGCCCCAGACGTTTGATCCAATCGGTACTGGCTTTTCCGCTGCGACTGATTGGATTTGCCTCTGCACGTCCTACCCGGGACCGGAAAGACGAGCTGGCGACGATGCGTGGAAAGCTGGACCTGGCGCCTCTCTTCGCCGCCCTCGAGGGTTTCAACAAGAGTGTGCTCGAATCACTCTCACCGATGGATCCCTCCGCGCCTCTTTACTCTCGATTACGCGAGACCCCGGTCCTTGATGAATCCGAAGTCTATAAAATCGTCACCGACGCTCAAAGAGAACTCGAAATATGGCTCGCTTCCACATTCGAAGACCTGGAGCAAAAGTTGCCTAAAAGTAAAAAATGGGGGATATACACAACCGCTGTAATGTGGGGCGTCCTTGTTGTGTCTTTGGAAACTGCACTGGGAGGGGGCTTTACGGTGATCGATGCAGCGGTGGGTTCGGCGCTGGCTCCGTTTGCCACCAAGGGGGCGGTGGAACTTTTCGCATTGAGAGAAATCCAGAAAATAGCGAAGGAACTGTCGCGCCGCTTGAGAAAAGGACTTATTTCGGTGCTCGATGAACAGAAGACAAGGTATGAACAACATTTTTTGTCGTTGATGCCGCAGGCAGAAACCATCGAACGGTTGAATCTCCTGGCCCAAAAACAATCAGCACAGGGATATGGTACCGCAGAATGCGGGAAGGAATCGAGAGGACCTCATTGACAGCTTCTGTTAGCCCCGTTCGTGAAAGACTTGGTTTGATCCTGAACTACCTGGATCATGGCACTCTGTATTCTGCGGCCTCAGAAAAACAGGCCACACTTCGAACTCGTGCGTCCGAGCTTGTCACAGCGCTCGACCAAATGGAACGCACATATCTCGCGGTAGGGTTGCTGGGAGGAACCGGTGTGGGTAAATCAACGATAATAAACGCACTCGCAGCCGAGAAAATATCTTCCCCAAGCCATCGTAGACCCCACACGGACAGGGTGATAATCTATCGCCATGAACTAGCCCCCGCACTCCACCTCTCCGCCGGCGGGATTCCTTTCGTTGAAATCATTCACAGTCGTGATTCCATCAGGCACATCCTGTTGTGTGATCTACCCGATTTCGACAGCATAGAAGAACATCACAGGGCTGCCGTGTCATCCTTTCTTCCGGAACTTGATATCGTCGTATGGATTACCACTCCCGAAAAATATGCGGACGCACGGTTTTATAGGTTCATTGATGAAGCCGCCCGCTCCCGTGACAATTTCTTGTTTGTTTTAAACAAGGTAGACGTTCTTTTTGAAGACATGAATCCCGCTGAAGGTTTCGAACGCTTGGCGAAGGTAGCTTCCGGGTTGACAGCTAATCTCTCAGGGCTGGGTATCACCGGACCTGCATTATACTTTTTATCGGCGCTGGAAGCCCTAAAAGGCGACTTTTCTGCATGGAATCAGTTCATGGCTTTTAAAAATCTGTTGTTTAAGCACCGCGATGCGAAAACTGTTGAAGCGATAAAGACCTCGAACATAGAAACAGAAACTTCCTCCCTGATGGCTACGTTGCAGGAAGAAACACGGGTCGTGAAGGCATCGGTCACCACGGTTCTAAAAGTCGCCGATGAACTCAAATCAGGTTCTCCATCCGCCTGTGCTCCTCCGAGATTATTGTCGGCGCCGGCACTGAGCTCCGAGCTCCACCGTCGTTTAACCGCAGGCAACCATGACCATAATGCTCTAACAGGACCAGGCTATCTTGTGTGGCTCGCGGCCGGATACATTAAAAAGGCTCTGCACGGTTCGGAACATAGCCCGCCTCTACCCGAGCCCGAGGAAACCATAACCGCCTTCCACAGCTGCATGGAGTGGTCCAGCAACAGGCTTAGTCGCGAAATGATGAAAAAAAACATACCCGAGGCCCTCAGAAAACGCTTCACCGCAATTTTGACGGAAGACAACCGGGTCAGGCTCTTCAGAAACCGGATCAAAGAAATCACCTCGGTAACGGTCCAAACCGTGCAGCACCCCTCTTACAGGTTTTTCAGATTGCGACAGCACATATGTTACGGGCTGATAACGATCCTCCTGTTGATTGTACTCGGGGGCGAATCCGCCTGGCTGCATCTTGTCTCCGAACCGGGAATCACCGGAGTTTTCGAACTCGTCCTTTCCTTCACCAATACCCTTTTCAGCGCGCAGGGTCTTGCGGCGCTTACAAGTTATGCGCTGGTGAACATTTTTTTCGGGTTCAGGTTTTTCAACCGGTATCAAAAATTCCTGGACCGCCGTGCAAAGGACACCGCCAAAGAACTCGAAAACGCTCTTCTTTCCGGCTGGAATGCGGCGTTGGAAGAAACAGTAAAAGATCTCGAAAAAGAAACGGAACTTCTGCTTTCTTCGATCCCCGCTTTTTATGCTGAAACTCCTGCGGAGAATCATAGATGAACGATATTGAACAAAAACAGATTGAAATCCTGTCTAATGAACAAATATTTGCTTCTAATTTAAGCTAAAAAGTATTATATAAGTCTAAATATAAATATATGGAAAATAATTATCCCATTTATTTTTTCTATCCTATTTACCGGCGCCAGGAAGCCGAAAAGTTTTTTACATGAATAAGGAGAAAGGTGGCGGGGTTTACGTTCAGAGCCCCTGTGCTTTGTATTTTCGAGCTAGTTCCGCATACCCCTTGTGGGCTTCTTTTATCCACCATAACTGCTTCTCCGTCGGGGGGCCGACAATCCGGCCGGGGACACCGTACACAACTGATTTTTCGGGTATCCTGACACCTTGACCGATCAAGCAACCGGCTCCTATTATGCAAAAATCCCCGATTTCCGCATCATGAAGCAGGGTTGCACTCATTGCCACCAGTACGCTGTCACCGATACTTCTGCAATTCACCATGGCTCCGTGACCGATAACGACCCTGTCCCCGATTGTCACATCTCCGATAAAAGTATACGGAGACCCGGAATGAATTACGCAGTTGTCTTCTATGGAAACGCGGCTTCCTATTCTGATGGATCCAAAATCAGCTCTGATGACCGCGCCGGGCCACACATTCGAATACTCGCCTATCTCCACATCCCCTACGATGTAAGCCGCCTCACTGACGAAGGCTGATTCAGCGATTCGGGGCTCCTTGCCATCGAAGGCTCTTAACATTAGGGATCTCCTTTCTTTTCCTTCGGAAAAGATTAACGCGGATAATTTCTGTCATCCAGTTGTTATCAATAGCAGAAATTACCTCCAGGGAGTACCTTAAACTTACTTTATCCGGTTTTATTTCTTCAAATATGAATTAATGTTGTCATTCTCACGATCGTTTTAACGGATGGTGTATTCGGAGCGAGGAAGCCTGTAAAGTTGAGCTATAATGTTCCCATAACGTTTTTCTATTGTAGCTTTCTTAACTTTCATGGTGGGGGTAACTTCTTCATCATCCTGAAAGAGCTCTTCCTCGAGAATGAAGAACTTTTTTATCTGCTCCACACGGGCCAGCTCTTTGTTTTTTTCCTGTACGATTTTCCACATTGTGTCAATGATATGCTCATTCCTAGTCAGGTCCCGAAAATCCGTATAAATAATCCTGTTATCTCTTGCATATCTTATCATCTCGTTTTCATCCAGGGTGAGAAGTGCGATCAGGTAGGGCTGACCCTCGCCGTAAACGATTGCCTGGCTGATGAATCTGTGAGTCTTAAGAATGTTTTCAATGTTTTGGGGTGCGACGTTTTTTCCTGCTGCAGTGATCATTATATATTTCTTGCGATCCA
>JAWOBE010000023.1:0-11313 GCA_046498185.1 Desulfatiglandaceae bacterium
CTGCGCCGTGTCTCCATCGATCGCCTGGCGCCCGCACAGCACCACGTCAATGTCTCCCAGCTTGCTGACAGCTTTTCCCAGGGTCGTGGATGTCGCCCAGGTGTCGGCGCCCGCGAAAGCCCTGTCGCACAGCAAGACCCCCCGGTCGGCGCAAATTCCGATGGCCTCGGTGACAACATCAATGGCCTGGGAAGGCCCCATGGAAAGCACGGTTACCCGACCGCCGCTCAATTCCTTCAATCGCGCCGCGGCTTCCAGTGCGTGCCTGTCGTCCGGGTTCATTATGCTCTCGATCCCCTCCCGTATCAGGTTTCCCGACTTGGGATCGAGCCGCACTTCCGTTGTATCCGGCACCTGTTTAACCAGTACAGCTATCTCCATCGCCCCATTCTCCTGTAAGCGGCACAGAACCCCGGCCGTCAGATCACGCCGGCGGATTTCAATTCACGTAGTTTGTCACCAGAGTATCCAAGTGTCCCGCCGTATATCTCCTCGTTGTGTTCCCCGAAACGCGGCGGGAAAGGAAGAACACCGCCGATTTCCTTGAGATAAGGGGTCATATTGGGAGGAGGAGGCAGCGTCAGTTTGGTCCCGCTCACCTCATCAGAGGAAAACAAAAGGCGCCTTTGTACAAGAGGATCCTGAAGAACCTCTTCGACCCCGTGAATTTTGCTTATCGGCAGCGTCAGCGAATTGAAAAGCTCTATCAGTTCCTGGCTGCTGTGGCGGCTTGTGATTTCATTGATCTGTTGGTTCAACCCGGCCTTATCCTTGATACGTCCGGCATTTTTTTGATATTCAGGCCGATCGAGAGATTTGAACCACTCGTGGCTCACCATCGATCTCCATTGCCGATCATTGCCCACCGCAATATAAACGTATCCGTCCACGGTCCGATACACCGAAACCGGGCAGAAAAACTCGTGGGTGTTGCCGCGCCGGGTGATTTCCTTCTTCAACAGATCCCTCAAAGTTATCGGAACCGTGAGCCAGGAAACCGAAGATTCGAACATGGACATGTCTATCCTGGTTCCCTCGCCGGTCGTGGCCCGTTTAAAGAGGGCCTTCATCAAAAGGCCGTATGAGTGTTCGCTGGTGCCCATGTCCGGCAGCGGGATCCCGAGCACCTGGGGGTCTCCGTCCGGCTCACCGGTTAAATCCATCAGGCCCGATCTAGCCTGCAAAATCGGGTCGTAGGCGGCCTCATTGCTATCCGGACCAAAACCGGTTACCCCGAGCCAGATGATATCCGGCTTGATCTTTTTAAGAATCTCGTAGGCGATGCCCAGTTTGTCGTAGTTCCGGGGCAACTGGTTAGTCGCGAAAATGTCCACGTTGAGCTCTGTGATAACGCGCATGAATATTTCCTGGCCTTCCGCTTCCGCCAGGTTCAACGTCAGTGCCTTTTTGCCCGCGTTTATACAAAGGTAATACGAATTCATCCGCTCTTCCCCAAGAACGTTTTCTCCTATCAAACGATTGGGGTCACCATATACCGGGTGTTCAAGCCGGATCACGTTCATCCCGTCGCAGGCGAGCCTGTAGGTTAAATACGGCAGAACTGTAGCTTGTTCCAGCGAAAGCACAGTGACATCTTTGAAAAGGTCCATCGCTTCTCTCCTTCATGCCTGGGCTTTGAGACGGTGCGTATCGGTAAAGAGCGAACCATGGAAAATCAAACGATCTTTAAGTGGGAACGATATCAGATGACTGGAGTGTATACTGTATACAAACACCCTGTCAACATATTTTTTTTCAGGCCTTCCCGGATGAACGTTGATGAATTCGCTGGAAGTCAAAAACACCTGTCCCTCGGGGTCGGGGTCGCTATCAGCATCGGTATCGGACGTTGATCAGTGGCCTTTTCGACCCCGATACCGATCCCGACCCCCGACGCCGATAAGGCGGGGATGATACGTTTTACGATGCCGACATTGGGCCGAACGAGGCGCCGACTGCAGTCCTCGAATCATGAAGAGCGGCCTGCGGACCGCCTCTGGTATTTTTGAACAGCTGCGTTGTGCTCTTTCAGGCTTTTTGAAAAATGGTGGGTTCCGTCGTTTTTGGAAACGAAATATAAATAATCGGTTTGCGCCGGATCGAGCACCGCCAGCACCGAATCCAGGCCCGGGTTGCAGATCGGACCCGGCGGAAGGCCGGTTACCATGTAGGTGTTATAAGCCGATCGCCGCCTTAGTTCCTTTCTTGTTATCGGCCCTTCAAAATCAACAATATCATATACAGCGGTGGGATCGCTTTGAAGCCGCATACCCTTGTCGATACGATTCAAAAAAACGCTTGCAATCAATGGTCGTTCGGAAGCACTTCCGGTTTCCTTTTCGATGATGGAAGCCAGAATAACGGCCTGATCGAGGCTCATGCCGGTTTGTTCGATCCGCCCTTTCAAAGGCCCGATTTTTTCGAAAAATCTTTTCACCATCACGTCCACCATGACGCGCACCGGCAGCCCCTTGCTGAAGCGGTATGTGTCAGGATACAAAAACCCCTCCAGGCCGGGGAAGTTCAGGCCATAGCTCTCTGCGGTTTTCGGATTGAGGCAATAGCTGATGAAAGCACCTTCATCCACAAGGTCCAGCCCGGCAAGCAGTCCTCCAATCTCTCTGAGTCCCATGCCCTCCGGGATCGTTACCGGATGCGTCATGAGAATCCCTCTTCGAAGATATTCAAGGATCTTCACCGGCGGCATCGCCGGGCTCAATGAATATTCTCCCGCCTTAATGCTTCTGCTGGATCCGGCGATTCTCGCCCACAACACGAAAGCGTTGCCGCTTTTGATCAATCCTTGGCGCTCCAGCCGGGCGGCCACATCGGCAAGACCAACGCCCTCAGGGACAACAAAAATATGAGCGGGAGCTCCGTCTGGAACGGCCGGGTGCAAAAGCGACCAAGCCATCCACACAGTAACGGACACGACCGCAAGGAATACCGCGGCGCCGGAGTACAAAAACCATCTCCGCCTCATCTTAAATTCATCTCCTGGCCATCAAATACGTCACGGCATCTTCGAGGCCGTCCAGGCTCAATTCAAACATGGGGATAATATCTTTAATCATGCCGATCGTTCTGGTATAATACCATGTTTCGGTCGGCCTTGGATTGAGCCACACGCAGTGAGGAAAAAGGTCCGCAATGAATTGAAGCCGTTCATAACTAGGTTTACCGCTTCTTTCATGAACATAGATAGATCCGTCCCTGGCCATCAATTCGTACGGAGCCATGCTTGCATCCCCCACAAAGATAAAACGGCTTTCCGGATCCAGCTTAACAAAGTCGTCCACAGAGAAAGGCTTTCGTATCCTGGGCGGATCTTCCCAAAGGTAGTCATAAACGGTGTTGTGAAAATAAAACGTTTTTATTTCATCGAACTGGCTCCTGGCATAGGAAAAGAGAGTCCCCACCAGATCCACATAGGGCTCCATGGACCAGCCTCCGTTGTCCATTGCGAGTATAACCTTCAACCGGTTCCTGTAGCCCCGCTCGAAAACGATCTCGATCTCTCCCGCGTTTTTCATCGTGCGGCGTATGGTTTCATCAATGTGAACCCGGTCTTTCGGACCCACCGGAACCATATGTCGAAGCCGTTTCAGTGCCTCGCCCAAATGGGCGCGATCAAGCGGGCCGTGGCTCGAGTAATCCCGGTAGCGCCTGTCGAGAGCGACCTTGACCGCCGATCCGCCCCTTGAAACGCCTCCCACCCGCATTCCTCCGGGATGATATCCGGAATGCCCCACCGGAGATGTCCCCCTTGTGCCGATCCATTTGCTCCCCCCATGATGTTCACCGGTTTGGTCTTTAAGCCGTTCGGTGAAATATTCAAGGAGCTGCTCCGGGCTCATCGTATCGAAATCCCTCTCGTCAAGCCCCAGCGCACGGGCTGCAGCCGCAGGATCCTGCAACCACTCCTCAAGCAACGCCCTCGCGATTTCGGAAATTTCCATGTCGGTCGGATCGCCGAGTTCTGCGCCCTCGAAACGGTGGGCGAAAACACGGTCATATACATCGAAATAGCGTTCGCTTTTGACCAGCAGCGAGCGCGCCACGACGTAAAAGTCTTCAAGCGAACCTATAAGCCCAAGGTTCATGGCCTCCTGAAGCTTCAAAAAGGATGTAGGGCTCACCGGGATGCCGGCGTTTTTCAAGAGATAGAAAAAATCCGTAAACATAGGTCCACTACCATCTGGAACGTGACACGGCCGATTGTGCAGCGGCTAAATCGGCACTTTTCTTGAACAACACCCCCAGATAGGGAATATCACCCTTTGCGATCTTTCCGGCTTCAAAGTCCGGATCATTCATCAACGCCCGTATCCAGTTGATCAACTCCCTGGTTGCCGGCTTCTTTTCCAGCCCCCGCAGATCCCTTAGCCTGTAAAAGCCTTGGACCGATTGGTCCAGGAGTTTCCTGGAAATGTCCGGGAAATGAACCTCGACAATGCTTCGCATAAACTCCGGTTCCGGGAATGCGATATGATGAAAATTGCATCGTCCCAGAAAAGGGTCTGACAAATCCTTCTTGGCGTTGGAGGTTATTATTATCACAGGCCGGTGGCGCGCCCGGATCGTTTTGTCGATCTCCATTATATCGAACTCCATCTGATCCAGAACATCCAGCATATCATCCTGGAAATCCGTGTCCGCCTTGTCGATTTCGTCAATCAGCAGAACAACGCGCTCATCGGATACAAAGGCTTGACCAATTTTTCCCATTTTAATATATTCTTCTATATTGCTTACATTTCTCGTCGAATCCCCGAACCGGCTGTCATTGAGCCTGGTCAGCGTATCGTACTGGTAGAGCGCGTCCACCAGTTTCATGCTTGATTTCACATTCAATACGATGAGCGGCATTTTCAATGCCTCGGCCACCGCGTGAGCGAGCATCGTCTTTCCGGTCCCAGGTTCCCCTTTAAGCAGAAGCGGCATTTCAAGCGCCATGGATACATTCACAATATTCGCCAGTTCTCTGTCCAGAACATACCTGGACGCGCCTTGAAAAAACCCTTCTCTATCCGGCTTCACAACCATCGCCCTGCTCCTTTAAAAATTGCAATATTCAACTCACTGTGAGATAACGCGTCCAACGATAAAATATATCATGCTTCCTGTCAAACAAGCCTGACAGGATGACGTATCAGGTGGAGTTTTTAATGCCTCTCGCTTTCGAGTCCACAAATTACGGCACCCTGGCATTCGGGTTTTTCAATATAGATTCCGACATGCTGCTGCTTGACCACTGCTTTTTCTTTTCGACCGAATTCGCGAAGCACCTGTCAGACCTGGCCCGCACCCCCGCAACCCATTCGTTCACCGCGGCCTGGGCAGGCTACCATATAGAGCGGTCCGAAGATATCGGGGACCTGATGTACGCGATTCACGGAATAGAATTCAGCGGATTCATCGGAGAAGTCTACAAATTGTTCCCATTCCCCCGGGATTCCCGTCTGTTTCGCCAGAAGCCGGAGGGAACCACCAACAGGCACGCCATCGAGAGAATGATACAAGGTTTTGCGAAGCCGGAAAAAATCATTCTAAACGTCAACAACCGGGGCGACGAAATCCAGATTGACCGGTATAAATTTTCCAGAAAAGTGTTCCAGGATATGGTCCTATATGTTTGGCTCGGAGGCTATCCGCGATGGACCGACAACTCCCCTCCCGCCTATATCCAGGAAATGAAACGGCACATTGCATCGTCAACCCATCCTGTCTTTAAGGAGATTTCGTTCAAGGTTCGTTGAGAGGCACCAGAGCTTTCAGCGAGCTCATCGGGAAAGGCTCCTCCAGGTATCCTCGGCCTTTCTCAGTCCATCCGGCTCATCCGGCTGTATTCCACCATCCCCGCTCCCGGTTACCGGGGCCCGGCCCCTGAGTCTCGCGATTCGCTCCTCGATCGGAGGGTGGGTCGAAAACAGCGATGCCATGGATCGCCCGGACAAAGGATTTACAATAAACATATGGGCGGAGGAAGGATCGGCCTTCTTCATCGGTAGCTGTTTACTGTAAGCGCCTAGCTTTTCGAGCGCCGAAGCCAGCCCGGAAGGGTTGCCCGAAATCCTTGCCCCGGTTGCATCCGCATGATACTCCCGGGACCGGGAAACGGCCATTTGCACCATCAGTGCCGCCAATGGGGCAAGTATCGAAATGACGATCATTGCTACCACTCCGGAACGTCCCTCTTCATTGCTGCCACCCCCGCCGAAAAGCGCCGCCCACCTGGCCATGTTAGCCAGGATCATCACCGCGCCTGCCATCGTCGCCGCAATGGAGCCGATCAAAATATCCCTGTTTCTGACATGGGCCAGTTCATGAGCAATCACTCCGGTGATCTCTTCCTTTTTCATCAACCTCAGCAGTCCTTCAGTAACCGCGACAACTGCGTGCTCGGGATTTCTTCCGGTTGCGAAAGCATTCGGACTTTGATCGGGTATGATAAAAACACGAGGCATGGGGATGCCGCCGTTTCGAGAAAGTTCCTGGACTATCTGATATAGCTCTGAATTCCGACTGGGTGAAGCTTCAACAGCACGGTGCATCTTGAGTACGATCCTGTCCGAAAACCAGTAGCTGAAAAAATTCATGCCAGCGGCCAAAACAAAAGCGATCATCATACCCTGCCGGCCGCCCAGCATGGCACCTATCAACACCAGCAGCGCCGTCAAAACGCCCAGAAGAAGTGTGGTTTTAAATATATTTCCCATGTTTTTCATCCTCCATGGTTTTCCCTTTACTGTTTGATCTTATTGTAATGACTGGATACGGCCAGTCAAGCGCCGCTCGTGCGTCTATGCTTGACATGAAAGCCTAAACAGTTTATTCGATTACCGAAAGCTTCGCCTCGACCGGATGTCGATTGGTGGGGCTTCGACATTCCATGAAATACGCGATGGAGGCGTGTTGAACAATATGAAATGCGTGATATGCGGTGTTTCCGTTGATTTCGAAGGAGACTTGACGGCCCTTGACGGTTGGGCGCCTTTCTTTTTTGAAGGAGACGATCCTCACGGGCCTGTATGCCCGGATTGCTGTGGCGGTCTGCTCAAAGAATCCCCGGACGGAGAGCTGGTTCTTAAGGAAGAATACAGGGGGAAAATTTCTTACCTGTATGAACTTGATGAGGAAGATGACGACTCATACGAGATAGAAGAAGTCATGCTGGGTTATATTTTGAATTGAATCGCATCGCTTATTAAATCGCCGTACCGACCGTTTTCGTCGAAGGAAAGGAGGACGAATATGGGAGTATTTGGAAAAAAGAGCTGGTCGCCCTATGTGGCCGGAGCATTAACGGGCCTCATTCTATGCCTGTCTGTCTTAGTAGCCGGCAAATATTTGGGAGCATCAACCACATTCGTCAGGGCGGCCGGAATTCTCGAACGGGCCGTGGCACCCGAAACAGTCGCGGAAATGCCCTATTTCATTAAAACGAAAATAAAAGTGGACTGGCAGATGATGCTGGTGATCGGCATCGTCATTGGAGCGTTCTTTTCTTCACGATGGTCAGGGGATTTCAAGAGCACTCCCGTTCCCCCGATGTGGGAAAAATCCTTCGGTGCCGGAAAGGGCAGAAGATACTTCGCCGCGTTTTTCGGTGGTGTAATCGCCATGTTCGGGGCACGGCTTGCAGGCGGGTGACCCAGCGGCCATGGTTTGAGCGGTCTGGCTCAACTCTCCCTCAGCGGGTATATCTCTTTGCTGTTCTTTTTCGCCGCGGGCATTTTCACCGCCCGGCTGATATATCGGAAAGGAGCCTGATGATGGAACTGGCATACGGAATCGTGACAGGCATACTTTTCGGCTTCCTGCTCCAGAAAGGGCAGGTGCTCAGATACGACAGGCAACTGGGCGCATTGAGGTTGATTGATTTCACCATCGTCAAGTTCATGTTTTCAGCGGTACTCGTTGCGATGGTGGGAATATATCTTCTCAGAGACATCGGCCTTGTCTCACTGAGCGTCAAGGGAACATCCCTTGGAGCCAACATCCTGGGAGGAATCATTTTCGGGATCGGGTGGGGCATTCTCGGATATTGCCCCGGAACCGCCGCAGGAGCCCTGGGCGAAGGAAGATGGGATGCCGCGTTCGGCCTGTTTGGCATGCTGGTTGGAGCTGCCGTATATGCTGAAGCCTATCCTGTGTTGAAGGATTCAGTCCTGAGCTGGGGGGATTTAGGAAAAATAACGCTCCCCGGCCTGTTCGGGCTCAATGAGTGGGTGGTCATCATTGTGTTCGGCGCTCTTTTTGTATGGCTGTTTTTCTTCTTTGAAAGGCACGACCTCTAACACCCCGACAATAATCCATGATCGGATATCTCCGTAACAAGATCTCCCGCACCCTTACCGATTACCGGATGGTTGCGCCCGGTGATCTTGTTGTAACAGCCGTGTCCGGTGGTCCGGATTCGGTTTGTTTGCTTGATTGCCTGCACGCACTTTCTGAACAATTCGGGATAACGCTTATCATCGCTCATTTCGACCACGGCCTGCGCCCTGATGAAGACTCTGCTGAAACAGCTTTCGTTCACCGCCTTGCAGAGTCCCTGGATATACCCTTTACAACAAACCCCTCCCCGCCTGAAATCAGTCCCAAAGGATCCGAAGAAGAAAGGGCGAGGACGGCTCGGTATAAATTTCTAGAGGACATCCGACAACAGACCCGCGCCCATCGGATCGCTCTCGGCCACACGGTCGACGACCAGGCGGAAACTGTTTTAATGAGGCTTCTGCGTGGAAGCGGCACCTCAGGGCTCGCTGCGATCCCGCCTGTCAGGGGGGAATCCATCATACGTCCGATGATCCGGGTCTCCCGCCAGGAGGTCCTGGCCTATTTGGCCGAGAGGGGCCTCAATTATATGCTTGATTCATCCAACACCGTCACCCGTTATCTCCGAAACCGCATCCGATCAGAGCTCATACCAGTCCTTACAAAATATCAACCTCGGCTGGTCGAACGCCTTGCAAACACCGCGGATATCCTCAGGGCCGACGACGAATGCCTTGATTCCATCGCCCTGGCGTGGATCGATAAACACAGCCTGACAGACCGTAGTTCTCCACAGATTGCGATTTCCCGCTGGAAGCTGCTTCATCCTGCACTGCGTATGCGTGTTCTCAGGCAATTGGTAAACCGTGCAGGCTCACTAAGGAGGATCGACACAAGGCATTTGAAAGCGATCGAGCAGCTTGCGGAAAGCTCTTCGCCGCAGAGATGTATAAATCTGCCGGGCGGCACGACTGCCCGGCGTTCATACGATACCCTATATGTCACTCGGAAGAAATCCCGACAGGATTCATTCCGTCATGAGCTGGAACGCCCGGGCACATTTGTGTTCACCGATATAGGATGGAAAATTGATATCAAAGAGCAAAAGGCGGCAGGTCCTCCAACCGAAAAGCCCAACCAGGCGGATTTCGATATGGGCCTTTTGTCTTTTCCGCTCGTCCTTAGATCTTTCAGGCCCGGAGACCGGTTTGTTCCATTGGGAATGAAAGGAAGCAAAAAAGTCAAAGACTTCTTTATCGACCTCAAGCTTCCCTCGACAGAGCGCGCAACCACCCCGATACTTACTTCCGGCGGCCGTATCATCTGGCTATGCGGGCTCCGGGCCGACGAAAGATTCAAAATAAACGCAGGCACAAAACGGATGCTGCGGATTTCGATAGACCGGCTGCAATGATGAAAGGAGTAAGATTTAGTGGACAGTATCGCACTTGGAATCATCGTTTTTTTAGCCGCGTGGTTTTTCATAAAGCGGTTCAAAAAAAAATCATCACATGCATCCCGGCCCTCCGAGGAGGTGAACCGCACCCAGGCACGCAGCATGCCTCGTATTGGGACACCTGGAACCATTCGTAAAGACCAAAGAGAGCGGCTCCGGACCGAAGGCTTCGAGCCTTCGAGCCATTGGAGTGTCGAAGAAGCCGACCTGGTTCTGGATGCCGTCGTTTATCTCCGCGGGGTATGGAATAAAGCTGTTTCCAAACAATCCGCTCCGGTGGAAATCCAGAATCATCTGCTGGCATACATCCTGACCGATCCGGAAATGCGTGAATACATCCGGCGGTGGAGCATTGAAACAAAAGACAAGGGTTCGGAAAGCAAACCGGCTTTCCCCCGCACAAAGATTTTCGAGCGGGTTGCCTCCGAAGCTTTACGGATAAAAAAGAAAGTCCAGCCCTGAATGATTGGTCAGCGGAGAAGCAGTCTCGGAAGAAAAGTCGAAATTTCAGGTATATAGGTAATAGCAAGAAGGCAGCCAAAAAACAGGATGATGAAGGGCAGAATGGCTTTGCTTACATCCACGAGCGATCTTTTTGCTATAGCCATCGACACAAAAAGGTTCAACCCGAACGGTGGGGTCATAAAACCGGCTTCGATATTGACGATCATGATGATACCATAGTGAATAAAGTCGATTTCGTAGCGGTTCAGCGTTTCTATCAGGATCGGCGAAATTACGATTATGGCGGTCACGATATCCATAAGGGCGCCTATCAAAAACAGCGCACCGTTGATTGCAAGAAGAAACACCCACTTGCTGTCTATCGTCGAAATGATCATGTCCGCGAGTTTAACCGGAATCTGTTCCAACGTCAGAATCCAAATGAATGTCATCGCGCAAGACAGGATGAACAGCAGGCAGCCTGAAAGAACTGCGGCATCCCTGCAAACCTTGTAAAGCCTGCGAAAAGTTAATTCACGGTAAATGAAAAGTTCTACTACAAGCGCATAAACAACTGAAACTGCAGCAGCCTCGGTTGGCGTGAACACTCCTCCATAAATTCCGCCCAGAACCAAAACCGGGAGAAAAAGGCTCCAGAGTCCCTCCCTCATAATCCTTACAGCATCCTTCAGACTGTAACGCTCCTCCGACCGCCACCCGTATTTTCTCCCGCTCAAAAAAGCATAAACCATCAGGCAGGTCCCTATAAAAACCCCAGGCAGGAACCCGGCCAGAAACATTTCGGCGACCGACACATTCATCATCAAGGCATAGAGGATCATCGGGATGCTCGGTGGAATCAGGATTCCGAGGGAACCCGAAGATGTGATCAGACCGATGGAAAATCGTTCTCCGTATCCCTCCCTGATCAATGCCGGCAGCATGATACTACCTATAGCCACAACCGTGGCAGGGGAGGACCCGGAAATCGCACCAAAAAACAGGCAGGCGAGAATAGAGGTCATGGCCAACCCCCCGCTGAATCTGCCGGACATGCTGATCTCTCTGAAGATTTGGCTTATGAATTCGTAAGCCAAATCTTTGAAAATGTCGACACTCTCCACGGCGCACAC
>JAWOBE010000110.1:0-19428 GCA_046498185.1 Desulfatiglandaceae bacterium
AATCTCTGCGTACGCGTTCAAGTCTTCTAAGGTCCGAAACATCATTGAGAACTATCAAGGCGCCGATTTTGACACCGGAGGTATCCAGCAGCTCGGTGCCGTGGGCTTCCACCACCCGTCCGCCTTCCCCAAGCGTTATTTCCACCGGGGACGTCCCGATCCCTCGCAGCACACCATCGATATGTTTGTAAAGCACCGTGTTACGGGTCACTTCCTGGATGCTTCTTCCCAACAGGTTGGTCCCGAGCCGGTCGAGCATCTTTTCCGCGGCCAGGTTCGCGGTGATCACCCGTTTTTCGTTGTCCACCGCGATGACCCCTTCGGCCATGCTCGAAAGAATGGCGTCGATCCGGTTCCGCTGTCCCATGATGGTGTCTATACGCTCGCGGAGCTCCAAGGCCATCTTTTTCATGGAGCTGCTGAGGTCCCTGATTTCGGCGCAGCCTTCCACCGGGAAAGGGTGACTGAAATCCCCTTTGGCAAGGTGCTCGGCGCACTTCCGGATATCCTCAAGCGGGCGGGTGATCTTTCTGGAAACGAGGAATCCGACAAACGCGACGGCCAGGGCAAAGAAGAGCCCGGCCAAAATTATCCTTCGCTGGATTTGATTGATGGCCTCGTCCACCCCGTCTATCGGGATGGCCGTTCGCACCACGGCTGCAGGAGATCCGCCGACTGTAACCGGTACCGCCACGTACATAAAATTTATGCCGAAGGTTGTGCTGCTGCGGATCGACATGCCCAGGCCTGATGAAAGGGCGGCTCTGAATTCGGGCCTGTCTACATGGTTTTCCATGCCGCTGGGATTTTCATCGGAATCCCCGACGACCCTGCCGGTTGGAAGAATGACGGTTATCCGTGTGGAAGCGCCCGCTCCTATGTTCGAGCAAAGCCGGCGGATGCCTTCTTCGTCCAGGGGGCTTAAAAGGGGATTTACCTGGGGGGAGACAATCGCCGCCCGGGCTTGAAGATCCATCGAAGTGCGGTCCAGAAAGAAGTCTTTAAGGCTGCTTGATGCATACCATATGGCACCCGCAACGGCGGCAAAAACGAGCAAAAGATAGGAAGGATACAGCTGCCAGATCAATTTTTTCGGAGCGGACATGGCTACTCCCTGAAACGATAACCCACACCACGGACCGTTTCAATACGGCTTCCGGCGTCTCCGAGCTTCTTTCTCAGCCCCACCACCTGAACGTCCACCGAACGGTCGGTGACAAAATAATCGGCTCCCTTCACGGCATCTACGATCTGGGTTCTGGTAAATACCCACCCCGGCCTCCGGGCCAAATATGCAAGGATACCGAACTCCGTGAGCGTAAGCTTGACTTCTTGACCCCCCGAGACAACCTGATGCCGGCCGGGATGAATAACCAGGTCGTCAAACCGAATGACATCCGGATCTTCGGTCCCGGCGGCCCGGCCTCTCCGAAGCACCGCCTTGACCCTGGCTGTCAGCACTCTGGGGCTGAAGGGCTTGGTGATGTAGTCGTCCGCCCCCAATTCGAGCCCGGCCACGATGTCGGCTTCTTCTCCTTTGGCGGTCAGCATGATAATCGGGATGGAACTTGTGAGAGGATCAGCCTTGAGCACGCGGGTGACTTCCAGCCCGTCCATGCCCGGCAGCATGAGGTCCAGCACCAGTAAATCCGGAGATTTTTCCCTGGCGGAAGACACGGCTTTCTCTCCGGTTTCTGCGCAGTGGACTTTGTAGCCTTCACGGGCGAGCGAGTATCGGAGCAGTTCCAGGATATCCTCTTCGTCGTCCACCACCAGAATTTTTTCGTTGGCCATGAATGCACCTTTGTAAAAGAGAGAATTATAGGATTGAAAAATTTTTATCCGGTATTTTAATTAAATAATATTAGCATCCGGTAAGGAATGTGTAAAGTTCAGGTGAGAGGTGGTGTAGAGGGGCGGGATTGCGTAGGTAAGATTGACAGAACTTGAATTTTTAGGCTTCAGCCTGTTGAATTCCACAGCCGAATTCATCCGGGTCGGCGTTGGCTCGAAGCCAGGAAAGGATTCTGTGGCCGGCCTCTTTGTTTACGAGGGGGGAAATCAATCTGAAGCCGCCGTCGGGGGCACCTCTCTCGTACATGAAAAGAATTGTCTTGGGTGCCAACTCCGGAGAGGGAGGGAAATTGCATTTGTTGATGTTGAGAACCGAGAGGGCTCTTTCTACATGTCTTCCATTGTCCATCTTTTTTTCTCCTTTTTGGCCGCGGCGGATCCGCGGCAGTTCTTATTTACCTTATGGTCATCCATATTAGACGCTGTTTTTGTTAGGGAATTATTCGAATTGAATGAATTTCAGGTAACTTTTTTCAGGATGGGCACTACCCCACGACATGCTTCATGTTGATACCGAATTTTTTGATCCGGTTCCAGACCGTCACCCTCGATATTCCCAGCAGGCGCGCGGCCTCCGACTGGTTTCCCCCGGATCTTCTCAAGGCTTCCATCAGTTCCATTTTTTGATTTTCATTTGCATTGATAAGAAATTGCGGGCTCTCACCGACTGTTTCATTTTTGGTTTGAGTGTGACAAATATTGGGCGGCAGGTGACAGGGCTGGATCAGGGGCTCGTGGCAGGTGACAAAGGCATATTCAAAGGCGCTTCTCAGCTCCCGGACATTGCCCGGCCAATCATGGAGCATCAAAAAAGACATGGCTTCGTTGGTAATGCCACGGATCGGCTTGTTGCTTTTCATCTGTGTTTTTCTGAAGAAGGCATCTGCGAGCAATGGGATATCCTCGACCCTTTCTTTCAAAGGCGGGAGCCTTATGGGGATGACATTTATGCGGAAGAACAAGTCATTTCGAAACAGGCCTTCATCCACAAGCGCTTTCAAATTTTTGTTTGTCGCGCTGATAATCCGCACATCCACCGGGATGGGCCGGTTGTCTCCCACCCGCTCGACGACTTTTTCTTCGAGCACACGAAGAAGTTTGACCTGTGTGGCAAGGGGCAGGTCTCCGATTTCATCCAGGAAAATGTCACCTCCCTGCGCGGACTCGAACCTGCCTTCCCTCGAACGGTACGCGCCGGTGTAGGCGCCCTTTACATGGCCGAACAATTCACTTTCCAGCAGGGATTCATTCAGTGCGGCACAGTTTACCTTTAAAAACGGTTTCCGCTTGCGTTCCCCCATTTCATGGATTGCTCTCGCGGCAAGTTCTTTTCCGGTACCGCTTTCACCGTAAATGATGACAGGAGCATCGGACTCGGCGGCGCTGGCAATGAGGTTGAAAATGTTTTGCATCGGCGCTGAAACGCCTGTCATTCCGCAAAAACCTTCCTCCATGAGGATCTGCCGCTGGAATGAATTGATTTGGCGATTTTTCCGGACAAGCTCCGTCACGTCCGTCAGAGTTTCAACCGCACCGATCACCTCTCCGTTTGAATCGCGTAGAAGGGATGCATTTTTGACGACATGGATGTTTTCTCCGTTTTTTTTCTTGAGGGTGCACCGTCGCATTTTGAGGCTTCCCGTTCTGAACAAAACACACCAGTGTTCTCCCCGGTCATCCCGGGCGCTTTCGCAGACATCGCAATTCAAGGCTGAGCAGTGCTGCCCCACAAGGTCGTCGGCGGTGTAGCCCGTGATGGTTTTCATCGCGTGATTTACGAAGACAATCACCCCATCGCGGTCGACGACCATCAATCCGTCCTGGATTGTGTCCACCACCGTCTTCCAATATAGGTTCAATTCTTGTTCAAACATTGTTCGTCCTCTAATTTAACACCTGTTTAAAATGTTTAACATAATCCTCTGTCTGGAGCAAATCTAAAGTAAACAAATGACTGTTGAAAAAGAAATTTTTGTGTTTTATCAAGATCTTTCATGTATCAAGGCATTTTTGCCATAGGTTATGCCGTTTATAAGGTATATAATACGTCATATGCATCCGGAAATACCGTATGGAAACTAGACAAAAGGGAGGAGTAAAAATGAGCTTTTGTTTATGGATGACAGGACTTCCCGGCTCCGGTAAAAGCACCATTCTTGAAGAGCTTTTGAAAATGTTTTCGGCATCCGGGATTGAAGCCACCGTTCTGAACCTGGACAAAATAAGGAAGATTGTAACGCCTGAACCGAAGTACACCAAAGAGGAAAGAGGCATTGTATATCGGTCGCTGGTGGTGATGGCGCTGCTTTTGAGCACGGAGTGCGGGAAGAACGTGGTGATCGACGCGACCGGTAACCGCAGGGAATACAGAGACTTGGCCCGTCGGCTGGTACCCGGTTTCGCGGAAATTTATATCGAGTGTCCCCTGGAGATATGTACGAAGAGGGAGGCGCTGCGCCGTGGTGGACACGTGGAAAAAGACCTCTACAGGCGCGCGGATGAAGGTTCGTTAAGCGGAGAGATGCCGGGGGTTTCAGTGCCTTACGAGCCTCCAGTGGATCCGGAAGTGATTGTGCGATCCGACGTGCTGAGCCCTGCGGAGTCGGCGGAAAAGATCATGGACTATGTGCGGTCCCCGGGGTCAAAGTAAATGCTTTATGAAAATGATATGCTTAAAACAGCAGTAGAGGCTGCAAAAGGAGCCGGAAAAATTATCTGCGAGCGTTACCAGTCGAAAGGCAGCGTAAGCATGAAAGGCTTCCGGGATTTGGTAACGGATGCAGATATTGCGGCTGAATCCTTTATACTCGAGTTGATCAAAAAAAGATTTCCCGGGCATTCCGTGCTTTCCGAGGAAGCGGGGGGTGTTGCAAGCAGGACCGGTTACATGTGGGTGGTGGATCCGCTCGACGGAACGACCAATTATGCCCACGGCCATCCGGTATTCGCCGTATCCATCGGGGTGGTGGAGGATGAAAAGCCGATCATCGGGGTTATCCACGACCCGTTGCGTGATCATACATTTGTTGCCTGCAGGGGGGATGGCGCCACACTCAATGGTTCGCGCATTCATGTGAGCGAGTTGGCGAATTTTGAAAACGCCGTATTAGGGCTGGACTGGGGGCATGAAAACAAGGTGCGCGAGCGGATGCTGAGCTATTTACACCGGCTGCTTCTGTGCTGCGGAACGGTTCGTGCCCTGGGTTCGGCGGCCATTGGCCTTGCTTATGTGGCAGCCGGCTGGAGTGACGGTTATTTTCACCCTGCTTTGAAACCCTGGGATTCAGCTGCAGGCATTCTCCTCGTGGAAGAAGCAGGAGGGCGATGCAGCACGATTAATGGATCGCCATACAATATCCATTTGCCTGACTGTGTGGCAACAAACGGCTTAATTCATGACGACCTGCTTGCTATATTTACAAAATCAGAGGAAGCCGGGATATGAATTTAAAAAATAATAAAAATTTGATTGAGTTCAAGGGCGCGGAAGAGGGCTTCGCGGATATCTTATTCTATAATTTTATCATCGACAGCCTGCCGGTGGGCATACTTACGGTCAGCCCTAAACTCCGGGTGACCAGTCTCAATCCATGGGCCGAGAAACTTACGGGGTTTTCAGAGAAGGAAGCGCTGGGAAAATACTGCGGAGAAGTTATGAAGGGAGCGTTGTGCAAGAGCAACTGCCCGTTGAAAACAGCCATAAAACGGAAGCACCCTGTGGTGAGAATCGAAACCACGATCACGAACAGGTATAAACAAACCATCCCGGTCAGTATGAGTACGGGTGCCCTGTTGGATGACAGGGGCAACCTGCTGGGGGGAGTGGAAGCCTTCCAGGATATTTCAAGGCTGAAGACGCTGGAGCGTGAAAAAGACAATATCGTCTCGATGTTCGCCCATGACATGAAGTCCTCGCTGACGATAATAGGTGGTTTTGTGCTGCGCCTGCTCAAAAAATCGAGCAGGATCGATGAGCAGAAACGGAAAGACTATCTTGAAGTTATCAGGCGGGAATCGGGAAAACTCGAATCCCTGGTCAATGATTTCCTGGACTTTTCGAGGCTTCAGGCAGGACGAATTAAATTAAGCCATAGCGCTGCTTCTCTTGATAAAGAATTAATGGAGCTTGCGGATGCCTACCAGCTGAAAGCATCCCAGGCCGGGCTCCAGCTGGAGTTGATTAATGATGAAGAACTTCCGGTGATCGAGTGTGACAGCAACAAGGTTCTCAGGGTGTTCAGAAATCTTTTGGACAATGCGATTAAATTTTCAAAAGAAAAAGGAACAATTACGCTTTCCACCCATACGGCGCCCAAGGGGATTATCGTAAAAGTGAAAGACGAGGGCATAGGCATCAGCCCCGGGGAACTACCGTATGTTTTCGACAGTTTCCACAGGGGCAGGGGCGCGGAGCAGAAAGAAGGGTTCGGGCTGGGGTTGGCTTCTGTCAAGGCCATCGTTGAAGCCCACGGCGGCAGGATTACCGTTGAAAGTGAACTGGACAAAGGATCTGAATTTTCAGTGTTTCTGCCCAAAAAACAAAAATGAAAGAGGAATAAATCATGGCCGTTGGATGGTCCAAGGACGGAGACGTGCAGGAACAGATAGATGCCACCGTAAAAGCCCAGGTGCAGGCGGCGAGGAGCCGTTTGCGCGGCGGTGAGAGCTACATTTATTGCGAGGAATGTGGCGAGCCCATCCCCGAGGCGAGACGCAAGGCGATCCCGGGTGTGCGACTTTGCGTCGCGTGCCAGTCCGAGTTGGAAAAGCACCAAAAGACTTCCTCACTCTATAACCGCAGGGGCAGCAAGGACAGCCAGTTGAAGTGAAGGGGCAAGGAAAATCCAGGCACCTTATGCACGGCCAGGGACAATCCGGGAGAGGGTTTTATGAACAACAACGATGAAAATATACAGGGCGGTGAGGTCCAGAAGCGGCGATCCCGGGGGAAACGCATCCTCGGATTTTTCGTCATTGCCGTTTTAGTGGTGATTCTTCTCGCCGGGTTCTGGGTGAAGCGGTACGTCTACGCCTCCAAATTCACCCCGGTTGAGCTCACCAGTAAAGAGCAGGATGCTTTGGAATGGAAGCTTTCAAGGCTTGAATCGACACGCTACAGCGAGCCGCTGATACCCGGGGAAAGAATCAGGGAACAAAAGCCGCCGCTCGAGCCTGAAAAATATTCCGAGGAAGGGGCGACCCGCGAAATAAGTCTTACCGAGAAAGAACTGAATGCAATGATCGCCAGCGACCCGGAGGTCGCGAGCCGGGTCGCCATTGATCTTTCCGAAAACCTGGTCAGCATTCGTCTGGTGGTTCCGGTGGATGAAGACTTCCCGGTATTGGGAGGTAAAACCCTGAGATTCAACCTCGGCGTGGTGCTCGGCTTCGCGGACGGGCAACCCATTGTTGCGCTCAAGGGGATTTCCCTCGGCGGCATCCCGCTTCCGAATGCCTGGCTGGGCAACATGAAAAACCGCAACCTCGTAAGCGAGTTCGCCGCCGAAGGCGGCTTCTGGAAACTCTTTTCAGACGGCGTGTCAGACCTGAAGGTGCGGGAGGGCCATCTTTTGATCAGCCTGAAAGAGTGATTCCACTAATAATTTCTACCTATCCCCATTAAAATAATATAAATCGACCCACCGATTTCGATTTCCAATTGGTCGAACGCACGGGTGAATCTTTTTTCTGCCGGAAGTGCACAGATTTTCAGTGCCATGCACCTGTTATTTTGCATGAATGATGCTTCTGTTTTTATTGTTTTTTTAGTATCTTCGATTTCCAAATCCTGAAAAACACCCTATCTCTTTGATATCAGTAGTTTAAATAGCCTAATAATCTGGATTACTATTTTGCAGTATTTTTTGGCCCGAAATTTGTAATGATTGGCGGCAAGTCCGTTTAATGAATATTACAATTAAAGGCGGCACTTTATAGGGCTTTGAGAAGTAATATGTATAACAGTTTAGTAGACAAAGAATACAGATTTTAAAACTACTGGGGACCTTGGTGGTTAGGAATTGGGGGGAATTCTATGAGCGAACAGCACCGAGTGTGCGCAGGGGTGACCGATTTGAGGCAGAAGACGCCTTTTGTATATGTCGACACTGTTTGTCAGGACTCGGATTTCCTATCCCTGAAAGGAACTGTAACATTTGACGCTTCCGGGACGCGGTTTTTTGATCCGGAAAGCATCCCGGGCATTTTTGCTCTTGAGGCGCTGGCACAGCTTTCTGGGATACTGCTGCACCGTGTGACCGGATCGTCGAGAGGCGGCCTTTTGGTGGGGCTGGATGAGGTCGAAATGGGCGAGCTACGCTCAGCGCCTGCCAAGGTCAACCTTTATGTCCGCGTCCTAGGATTGAGCAGCCGGCTGTCGCGCCTCAAAGGAACTGCTCACATTGATGGGCGACTGTGTTGTCGCGCTCTTCTTGCAATCCACCATCAGTTTACAGCAGGATCGGCTGTACTTGGAGGGATGGAGCTATGATGGATTCTATGCTGCCAAATGAAACGATAGGCCGTGTTATCCTTGAAGCGCTTCGCCAGCGGCCTCCTTTCCTGTTTGTTGATGCCCTCGATCCTGCCCCGCCACCAGCCGCCGCGGTGGCCTACTTCACCTTCCCCGAGGAAGCTCCATATTTTGCAGGGCATTTTCCCGGGGACCCTGTGGTCCCAGGTGTGTTGCTCGTGGAGGCGATGGCGCAGGCGGCTAGATGCGCGCTGTACTTGTACCTGGGGATATCCGCACCTGGATACTTGGTGCGCGTCGATGGATGCCGGTTCCAGCGACTTGTGAGACCGGGAGAACGAGTGACCCTTCGTGCGACCCTTGGTGATACCGAGAGGTTGGCCGGGTGGACCGGTACAAAAATGCAGATGGTGGAAGCTCGGTGCGGAGTATTCCGATCCAGAAAGCGAGTGGCAAGAGCTAGAGTAACCCTTCACGTCGAGGCCCTTCAGGTGCCTCGGACAGAAGCGTCCCATATTGTAAACAAAAAAGGGGGCTGACCATGACTTCTTGGACAGAAGATGCCATTAGTGAAACGATTCGCAAGACTATTCTTTTTGAGGGGTTGGAACTCGATGGTCTGGGAGTGAAATTAGAGGATTTGGAAAGGGAGACTATGCTGCTTTCTGAGGAGGGCTTGGCCCTGGACTCAGTTGATGCCCTGGAAATTATAGTCGAGGTGCAGAAGACTTTCGACTTGTCCATTCCCGACCTCAATCCTGACTTTTTTGAAACCAATCTGCATACGGTGGGCACCTTGGTGGAATACGTGGCGGCCGCCCTCAACATTGCGAACGAAACCGCGTAGCGAGGTCTCATAAATGCTGGAAATGTCAACGACTGTAATACAAAAATTTGGGGAGACCGCTGGCGGAAGAACGGTACTCATCACTGGAACCGGTCACTATCTCCCAGGGGAGCCTGTGGAGACGGAGATGCTTGCGGACCAGCTGCCGGAGATTCCGGTCAATACCGCGATGCGGTATTTCGGCGTCGAACATCGGCATTTGGTCATAGACCCGGGGACAGGCAAACGCGGAACAGTCAAAGTAAATGGGGTTGACGTGCCCCTTGGCACAACTGAGATGGCGGCACAGGCATCACTGGAAGCCATGGCTTCGGCAGGCGTATCTGTGGAGGAAGTGGATTTGGTAATAACCAACAGCACTACCCCCGATGCGGCACTTCCTCCTATCACTTTATTGCTGCAAAGGCGTTTGGGTTTCGGTTGCGTTCAGATGATTGATCTCCGCGGGGGATGTGCCGCGGGCATACAGGGGCTTGCAATCGCTGCAATGATGGTGCGCAGCGGCCAGGCGAAAACAGTGCTCCTGGCCGGATCAGAATGCACATCTCCCTTCTACTTCCGAAAGCTGCTGATGGTGACGAAGCCTGCGTCGATGAACGATATCCTTAATGGGTTACTGTTTGCAGATGGGGCAGGTGCCATTGTAGTACAGGACGCATCCGCAGCCCATGCAGAAGCCGAGTGCGCTCTGCGTGTGGGCTACAGCGGCACCCGTTCCTGCTTCCCTGAGGAGAAGGTCGGCTTTGAACTTCATCCAGAGCCCGGCGGCGGCGTGGAAACCTGTCATGACCACCGAGCCATACGCCGCATTCTCCCCCGAGTGGTGGCCCGAGCTTATGAAGAACTTGCCCATTTCGGCACCAGTTATTCAGACGGATATGACCTTGTTATTATTCCTCAGGTTAACCGATCGATGATCGAAATTGTGACCGGCAGGGCCGACATGATGGACGGGCGACTCTTCTATATAGGCCATGAGACTGGAAATGTACCCGCGGCCGGCATGATGATGGCATTGGACATGGCCCGCCGAAGGAAACGTCTTCCTCCACGCGGTAGTATCGGGGTGCTATCAGTAGAAACCACGTCGTGGATGTTTGCGGTGGCGGAGTTGAGCATCGGTGAGGACAATCCGGTGGGATAATGAATGGGTACCCAGGAGGCATTCGGATGAACATTTTGAGCTGTGTGATCATTGACGGCGACGGCCCGGGGGAGACAGCCAGCTACATCTCCGCGGAGCTGGAGCGCCGCGGCCATAGGGTCGCGAGGCTTGGCAGTAATCTGGATACGGTGGATTTTATCGATATGTCATCCCGCATGCGCCCCCAAAGGGTAGTATTCGCGCCACCAACACAAAACGAGTGTGGTGCGTTGGACCTTGACCTTGCCGGATCAGTTCCGGCGCGACTGGCTTCAATGGTGGCGGATGGAGTAAAGCGATTTCTGAGGCTGACCCAGGCTGCGATTCGTACTTTGATGGGAAACGGCGGTGGACAAATTTGGGTTGTCGACTGGGATGATACATTCGAATACCATCTTCCGCTGCCCTGCTCTCCTATGCAAGCCGAAGCACGTGCGGCAGCGGTTCGATCCGTGGCCAAGGAATGCGCCCGCCTGGGCATAAAGGTAAACAGCCTTTCGGTTCAGCCGGTGGCTGAGATGTTCCCGCCGGAACAGTTTCGTGACGCCCGTGAATACCTCAAGGCCTATGCTTTGCGTTATAAACCTTTATCCTGTGCGGCCATGGCGGCCCAACTCTGCGATTTTATGGAACGGCCCGATCTGCCGATGGCGGGTGCATTGATTTCCTTGGGCATGGGTGTGTGTCAGGGGCATTTGGTTCAATAGGCACCGGGAGGGACATGGAGGAAGTACCATGAAGCTGGAAGGGAAAGTGTGTCTAGTCACGGGCGGAACAAGGGGTATCGGTCGGGCCATCACCGTGGAACTCATCAAGCAGGGTGCCCGGGTAGCGGTAAGCTACCGAAAAGATCAAGCCTCTGCCGGAGAGGCTCTGGAGAAGTTTTTTAAGCTGAGCGGCGAGGTGGTATCGATTCGCAGCAATCTGGCCGATCCGGTCGAGGCTGAGTCCCTGCTCGGCGGAGTGATCGAGCATTTCGGCAGACTGGACGTCTTGATTAACAATGCAGGAATAACCGCTGACGGCGCTTTTGCGACCATGGCGGCCGATGAAATGGAACGTGTCATAAACATCAATCTGGCCGGCACGATACGGCTATGCATGCTGGCGGCGCCACATCTTAGAGCCGGCCAAGGCGCCATTCTCATGGTATCTTCGCTGGCTTCAGTGAACGGGAAGGAAGGGCAGGTAGCCTATGCCGCAAGCAAAGGGGGCCTCAATGCACTCACACGGCTTCTGGCACGTCGTCTCGGGGGCTGTGGTGTAAGGGTTAACGCAGTGGCGCCCGGCTTCATACGAACAGATATGGTGAAAGGCCTCCCTGAAAGCAATTATCGGCATATCCTCCGCGCCACCTCGCTCAAGCGCATGGGAGAACCCGAGGAAGTGGCCGGAGTTGCGGCATTTTTGGTCGGTCCGGCTTCTTCATATATAAACGGCATGATTTTGCGCATTGACGGAGGGTTCCACCGATGAAACCAACAGTGATCGTCCCTGATCGATGCGCCGATTCGGTCCCGGCGCTGGCAAGCTGCCGGGCAGTCATTACCGGCTTTGGGATCAGCACCCCGCTTGCGCGGACGGTTGAAGGACTTCTGGAAGCTATCCTGGCGGGTCGGAGTTCCTTGGGGCCGATGACTCGATTCGAGTGCAGCAGGTTCACAAGTAGGATAGCATCTGCATTTCCGCCTGAGAGTGATGTCACCTTTAATGATCCGGGCATCCGCCGTGACTGGATGGACCGATCCGCTTGGTATTTAATAGAGGCCATGCGCGAGGCGCTTGGCCGATCCGGCCTGGATACTTCTGATTGTGATCCTACACGGGTGGCGGTGGTGCTTGGATCGTCTCACGCCGGCATGGTGACCACCGAGGAGACATACCGTGTCTATCTTGACGGGGCGCTGAAACACTTTCCCAGATTCAAGCTGACAGCCATTCCCGTGAGCCATCCGGCGGCGGTCGCAGCCAGGGCCTTGGGCGCTTTGGGGCCAAGGATCACTATCAGTTCGGCCTGTGCATCCTCTACCGCTGCAATCGGTTACGCCCTGGACCTCATTCGGGCGGGGCATGCGCACGTGGTGATAGTAGGCGGCACTGATACGGTCTCTCAAACTTTGATGGCCGGATTTAATGCCTTGCGCTCTCTGAGCGGGGAACCATGCGCGCCTTTCAGCACGCCTTCAGGCATTAATCTTGGCGAAGGGGCGGGGGTGCTGGTGGTCGAGCGCCTTGACCGCGCCTTGGATCGCGGTGCTGTCGGTGAGGCTGAAATTTTGGGCTACGGGCTGTCGGGAGATGCACACCATGCCACCGCACCTGAGCAGACAGGTGACGGAGTCCGGCGGGTTCTGGAAGAGGCTTTACAGGATGCCGGTCTTCCACCACAAAAAATCGATTATCTTTCCGCTCACGGTACCGGCACCGACGCAAACGATATCGCCGAGAGCCGAGGCACGGCGAAGGTTTTCGGCCGTTCAGTGCCGCTTTCTTCGTGCAAGTCATTCCTTGGCCACACGCTCGGGGCCAGCGGCGTCATCGAGACCATTGTAACGCTGCTCGCTGCCAGCCGCGGGATGTTGCCGCCGACAGCAAACTTTGTCGGCTTGCGGCAATGGTGTGAAGATCTGGACTACGTGCCGGGAATGCCCCGGGCCGGTCGTATACGTCGTCTGGTTTGCAATAACTACGGATTCGGGGGCAATAATGCCTCCGTGGTGCTCGACCGAAGTTGCCCGACCGAGTCGCCATCCCCTGCCGTTGCACGCGCCATGACCAAGCCGGTGTTCATCGTCGGCATTGGATGCCATTGTGCCGCCGGCACAGGTATGGATGTGCTGAAGGCCTCGTTGCAGGCCGGAACGAATTTTCTAAAGCCGGCCCATCCTGAAGCAGCACACGGTCCATGGACCGCTACCGCGGCCGTGCCCCGATTCACCGGCGTGCTAAGACCGTTCGGCCGCGTTTCGCCAATGATCAAATTCGCGATTCAGGCGGTCGACGACGCACTGAGGCAGGCGCCTCCGCTGGACGTGCCGGAGCAGACGGCGCTTATCATGGGTGTTTTAACCGGCGCTCAACACAGCACAGAAAAATTTATGGAGACTTCCACAGGAAAAAGACCTGAGCTTGCCAGTGCACACCACTTCCCGATGACTACTATGAATGCCTGCGGTGGACAGGTGTCCATAGCATTTAACCTGAAGGGCTACAACGCTACCTTTTGCGGCAGCCCCTCGGCCCTGGCATACGCTAATTTACTTCTCGCCGACAGACGCCAAAGGCGTGCAGTGGTGTGCAGTTCCGATGAACTGAGCCCCTTGTTGGTGGATTTTTATCATGCCGCCGGATGCCTGCGCTCGGGCGGTGCGGCTCTGCCATTCGACGGAAAACCCGGCATCAGCCTGGCCGAGGGAGCAGTGGCTCTTGTGCTTGATTGCAAGAGGCCGATTGAATCAAGAGGAGTGAGGATTGCCGCTTCCGCAGAGGCTCAGGACGCAAAGTTGAATAGTGTGAGAAATGACGGCGCGGCATTGGCGCGGGCCGGAGTGGATGCCTTGGCCCGTGCAGGTATAGAGCCTAGCGATGTGCAGGTTATATTTGCATCCGGAATTGGTCCGGGCCGATACCCGGTGGCCGAGAGAGCGGCCCTGAAGTCGGTGTTTCAATCTTGCGGTATGCCGACGGTGGTCAGTGGACTCGGCGCCACAGGCTATGGACCCTCCCACGCCCCGCTCCTCAATGTGGCAGTGGCAGCATGTGCTTTGGAAAAAGGGAACCTGCCCATGATTGATGGGGGATTTGAGGAATTGCGCTGTGCCTTGGTGGGCGGTTTCGACATACTGGGCGGGGCATACGCTTTCGTGCTGCTGGCTGGAGAGACTTGATAATGTCGAAGCTTCTTTCGCGGGGGCGACACCCCTCCACTATTTTCAAACAACCGTTGCCAGAGCAGCGTTACCGGTTAATCTATGCCGATACGGATGCTATGGGAATGGTTTACCATGCACGCTACCTGGAGATGGCGGAGCGCTCGCGAAATCACGCTTTGGAAGCTGCGGGCATCCAGATCAGCCACCTAACCGAAGAGAATAATCTCACATTGGTCGTTTACAGGGCCGCCATGGAATTCATCGCACCTCTGGATTTGGATGACGAGGTGGTCTTGCGCACAGGAATCCTTCATCGGCGGAGCAGCCGAGTCTGCTGGAGGACGGAGGTGGTATCGGATGACGTTAGACACGCGTTGGTAGATGTGACAACGGTTTGTTTCGACCGGGAAGCACGGCGTCCGGTGGCGGCCCCGGACTTTCTTGAAAAGGCACTTAACAGGCTGCCGGTGTTTCGTTAACGAGGTGGAATAAGATGATTTATTACCGCGAGGCGGAAAAAGGGGGGAAAGCAAGACTCCTACCTATGTCTTATTTGGTACTTGTAATCGGTATAGTTGTGTTTTTTATTGCGGCTCCGGCAGGTGCGGGAGGGATGGTGGAAGTTAGGTCGATCTATGAAAAAGCGTCCAAACAGCGCGGGCGATCTGTTTCCGAGGCGCTTGATGCAGTGAAGATGTTTTTGCAGAACAATCCTGACGATGTTGCCGCGACCATGTATCAAGGCAGTCTCTACACAATGCTCGCAGGAGACAGCTTTTTCCCATGGAAAAAAATTTACTACCTCAGGAAGGGAGTTGACCTGATGGATTCAGCTATGGAGCGCCTGGCATATGCCAAGTCCCATGGCCGTGACCCGGAATTGGAGATTCTTTTGATCGGGGCCATTACCAACGCCCGTATTCCGCGGGTCTTCAACCGGGCCGGATTGGCGCGCCGGGATTTGGCTCGTATCCTCGAACATCCAGGTTTTTCCGGGTTACCCAAAGAAGTTCGTGCCGAGGTGCTTGCGTGGATTGCGCGCTATGCGCGCGAGGACGGGGAAAGAGTGCGAGCTGAGGGCGCGATGGCCAAGGCCAGGAAACTGGACGCAACAGTGGCTGAAGCCGTCTGGAGTGAAAAATGACTTTGTTTGCGACTGTCCGATCGACCCCGGCAAAGTCCGGCTGTATGCCGCCTGGGGAGAAGGAAGTAGTGCGGGCCAAAGGTCTTTTCAAGACTTACCGGCGGGGAGCGGATACCGTCCAAGCTCTCGCGGGTGTTGATTTGATTTTGCGACGGGGCGACGTCACTGCGGTGACGGGCCCATCGGGCAGCGGTAAAAGCACATTGCTTAACATCCTGGGGTTGATCGACACTCCCGATGAGGGCGTGCTGGTTCTCGACGGCATGCAGGTGGATTTCCGCGACACGGAAGGGAAGGAGCACCTGCGCTCGTGTTGCCTGGGTTTTGTTTTCCAGAGTTTCAACTTGATATCTGTACTTTCCGCCGTTGAAAACGTTGAACTGCCGCTTTTTCTGCATTCAATGGGACGCAAGGAGCGGAGGGATCGTGCCGTCGAGATACTCGTAGCGGTAGGCCTCGGCGACCGTATAAGCCACCGGCCGCGGGAGCTTTCCGCAGGGCAACAGCAACGTGTGGCTGTAGCAAGGGCGCTGGTGGCTCGACCGGCGCTTGTGCTGGCCGACGAACCGACAGCCAGCTTGGACAGCCGATCGGCCTTCGGGCTTCTGGACTTGATGTATGGCCTGAACTCAAAATTAGGGACTACCTTTCTGTTTTCCACTCATGATCGGCGACTGGCTGAGCGCGTGTGCACAGTCATGGTGCTTCAAGACGGGAGACTGGCATCGTGATTAAATGGATTATATTTGCATGGCGCAATGTCCTACGAAACACACGCCGTAGCCTCATGGCCTGGGGAATCGTGGCTCTTGGCACCGTGGCTCTTCTCCTGAGTATAGGCTTTGTTCTGGCCACTTTTCTGGGCCTTCGAGAGGTCACCATCCACAGCGAGGTTGGGCATATCCAGGTTGCTGCTCCCGGTGGTTTTGACAGAGCCACGGGGGCGAATGCCTTTTTGAGCCCTGAGCGAATCGAGGCGGTGGAGCGTTTTGTTGAAGGGCTTTCCGGTGTGCGTTTTGTCATGCGGCGCCTGCTGTTTGAAGGTTTGGCCTCTAACGGCGAGACGACGGTTGCCGTGATCGGGCGCGGGGTTGATCCCGGGCGGGAGATGCGAATGTCCACGATGTTTGCTCCGATTGAGGCTGGCCTGCCCCTGCCTGCCTCAATGCCAGCCGGAAAACGACCGGCCCTGCTGGGCAGCGATTTAGCACAAGGGCTTGCTGTGCGGCCCGGGGATATAGTGACAGTGGTGGCGGCCATGAGCGGGGGAGGCATCAATGCCGTGGATCTGGATGTTTATGGTAACTACCGCACGGGTACCCCCGATCGGGATGCTCGCAACGTCATGATGCCTTTGGGCATTGCCCAGGAACTCCTTGGTGTGGACGGGGTAAGCAGGCTGGTATTTGTTCTTAACAAAACCGAAGCCACTGAGACTACGGCCGAAGCTTTGCGCGTTAAATTTCCGAACCTTGAGGTGAGAACCTGGCGGATGATGTCGTCTTTCTACGACCAGGTTGTGACCCTTTACACCAATATTTTTACCGTCATGTGCACCATCATCGTGTTGGTGGTTCTACTGTCTGTGGGCAACACCATGCTTATGACGGTGCTTGAGCGGGTACGCGAGGTGGGGACCATGGGCGCCATTGGTTTTCCGGCTTCACGAATGCGCATAGGTTTCGCCCTGGAGGGAGCCATTATCGGAATGCTGGGCGGCGTTGCCGGGCTTGTAGTGGCCTTCGTAGTATCTATGGCAGTGACCGGCCTTGGAATCGAAATGCCTCCGCCGCCTGGTCGAACCACCGCTTATCCCCTCGTCATTTTGGTCAGCGGGCCGGCTTATGGCGCGGTGCTGCTGCTGATGGTGCTGTGCGGTGTGGCTGGTGCCTGGGTTCCCGCCCACCATGCCGTCCGGAAACCGATAGTGGAGGCATTAGGGCATGATTAATTTTATTAGAACGCATCGATTTGTATGGATGCTTATTTTTTTAACTTCCGTCGGTTGGGAGGCGTCAGCCGAAAATGACGCAGTGGTTCCGGCGGATATGGCGGCGCTACTGGAGAGGGCGGATGAAATGCGGCTACCCTTTCGCGAGGGGCGTGTGCGCGTAGAACTCCTTTCTCTGAAGGGTGACCGGGTAACAGGTCGTTCGGCGTTCGAGGTATTGCAGTCCGACGGTGGTGCCAGCCGTGTAGAAATGCTGGCTGCGCGCGTGCGCGGCCAGCGAGCGCTGCTCTCGGATCATGGATTATGGCTCTATGTACCTTCCAGCCGACGGGTTATCCGCCTCACCCCGCTCCAGCGTTTGATGGGTAACGCCAACTACGGCGACATTGGGCGCATGCGTTGGACGGACGACTACAAGATAGTCAAGGTAACACGCGCGGTGAACAGGCCGAGGGTGTGGGCCTTCCGCCTCAAGGCCAAGGCTCCGACGGCTGTTTATCCCGAGGTGGCATTACGTCTGGAAGAGGAAACAGCACGCCCCCTGGATGCAGACTTTTATGCTTCCAGCGGTAAGCTTATCAAGAGCGCTAAATACAATCCGCCGGTTGTGCTCAACGGCCGCAAGGTGATCGACACCATAACTTTTACCGGTGGTTTGGGCGGCGAGACACGGACCCGCATGGTAATGGGGGCCTTTAAGGAGGAAAACTTGCCTGAATACCTTTTCACCGTGGGCGGGCTCGGGAAGTGAAAAGGTCAATAGCAATGGCGGTGTCTATTGTTTTAGGGATGTGTTGTTGCGGTGGGCCAGCCGCCGAAGGTATGTTTGCCGATGTCGACTTGTCGACGACGGTTCTGAATGAGATGGAGATCACCAGCGCTCGGTCCAGCCGCTTCAATCCAGGCGACGTTTTGGGGCGCGAACGGACCTTAATTACCGGAGCCGTCGTTATTTCGCCCTCTGTGGCCGGCATTCAGGGTCGCCTGCGCTTGGAGGCCTCTAGGGATATTCGACGTGGTAGATGGAACGACACCTCAGCAGAAATTCAAGAGCTTTACACCACTTTTGGTGTATTGGAGGGCGTTAAGGCCACAGTAGGTAAATCTTTTCTGTCTTGGGACGTTTCCTATGCCTCCAAGCCGGTTAATTTTTTTGCCCGGAAAACCGACTATATGGACATAAGGGATTATCGACGCCGAATTGTGGGCGTCCCGATGGTGGCGTTGTCTTGGACTGGAAAGGCAGGCACCCTCACCGGTGTTGTTGCATCCGACTGTGCGGAGGATACGGACCGAGGACAGTGGGCTTTTCGAGCCCAGGGGCATACAGGTGCCGCGGAAGTGGCCGCATTGATCCGTGGGCGTTCCGGTGGCCCTGTCGGGTTCGGCGGCACACTAACCTGTGTACAAGGACAGTCCCTTGAGCTGCACGGAAGTCTGTTTTTGATCCGAGGCACCGATAGCAGGGTACACCGCGTTGCCAACTCCAATTCTTTTTCCTCTTTTGATCCGGGATTGCTGGCCGTTTACACCACGGGAACCGCTCACTACAGATGGGTTCCTCACCTGGTATTGGGCGCGCAATACACAACAGAATCCCTGTTCAACGTGCTGGTGGAATACATTCATGACGGCTCCGGGCTGTCGGGGAGCGAGTGGGACCATCTTTTGAAGGCGGCTGACGATTTAAGCGTGGTGAGGGCTCTGGGTGCGCCGCGAGCCGCGGTTGAAGGGAATCTTTGTAACATAGCAGCCGCATTGCGGCCCCGGCTCACCCGTCGGGATTATTTGTTCGTGAGGGGCAGCAGAATGTGGGGCAAAACCGAGGGGAGTGTGGGCGCTCTTATCGGCCTGGCTGATGGAGGTGTGACCCTTAGCGGCACTCTGAGCTACCAGCCGGAATCGACCTGGGATGTCTGGGCGGAGTTTCACCGCAATATGGGACCAAAACGCAGTGAATTCGGTGAGGTTCCCGAACGCATGCGCCTCACGCTAATGCTTCGGTTTTTGTTTTAGACGCTGTGGAATCTCTACCTTGCGTGCAGGCGTGGTGGCTTAAGATGGATGACGTTCCGCAGCAGGGCAATGAACGTTTTTACGCCATGCTTGATAATGGAGAGCAGACCCGCGCCCGCCGTTTCCTC
>JAWOBE010000136.1:0-3498 GCA_046498185.1 Desulfatiglandaceae bacterium
AACGGCTTCCCCTGCCCGCCTTAATGCGATCATTTCCGCATGAGCCGTGGGATCGTTCAAAGCCCTCGGCCGGTTGTGTGCCGCTGCCAGGACGCAGCCGTTTGAATCAGCCACCACAGCCCCCACCGGAACTTCATCCTCGGCAAGAGCCGCCTCGGCTTCTTTTAAAGCCTGCACCATCAATTGATCCAGGTCCCACGACATTGAAGCTTCTTACCACACCCGCTGATGAGCAGTCAATAATCCAGAATCATCCCTGATCCACCGTCTAAGCTGGCAAGGGTGCGGCGCTATCTCCGAAAACTTATCTCGCTGTCATCTTGGCGAAAACATTGTACCCGAGCTGAAAAATGTCAGGGTATAAAATGCGGACGGAGGGGCTCCTTGTTGAGAGCTTCAAACTTGATCGGATTACCCGACAGCGTAATCAAAGTTGGGAGAGGATAGTGTCGTAGTCGGAATGAGATCCGATCCAGAACCAGATAAAATGACCTTCAAATTCAGTGCACAGGGCGCGCCAATTATCGGTTATTCGTACAGAATAGATTGGGCGCTTTGAATGAATTTTCTTGAAATGAAGCGATGGGTGAAAAGGATTTTGCAGCCAAAGACGATAAACTTTTACGGCATTCTTCCTGACATGGGGAGGAAGCTCTTTGTAAGCCTTCCAGAAATCCCTTGTTGCTCGGGAATTCATAACAGGTCTTTGAGGGGAACCGTTTTCCCTTCCCTGTACTCCTTGATGGCATCGTCTGCCATTCGGCCGAGTTTATCCTGCGATTTCGCAAAGGCCTCGGCCCAGAGACATTCATCCTCCACCGCCATGAGCATTCGTGCTGCGATGGCATCCTGGGTTTCCGGGGGTAGTTTTGACAGTGCATCAAACGCCTGTTTGAGTAATTCAGTCATAAAAACTCCTTATATTGAATTTCCAATTAATAAACAGCATAATATTAATGAAAGGTAACGTCAAGGTTAAATGAATAGAATGAGGGAAACCTCAAGAGTCTTGATGCGCACGGCGGCAACTACAATGCAGTGTTATGACCCGTTCACAACTGCCCAGCATAACCGAAGATTAAAACTCGACTGAAAACCTTTCTCAGAGGCCCAAAATACCTATTACGGAAAGGGAAGGAATGGATTGCAATGAAGAGCGCCTCTGGTATAATCTCATTTTTTTGACGGAGGTCCCATGGACGACAGAATCTTTCCGCTTAAAACACTGGGCGAAACGGCCGAAAGCATCCGGAGCGGGAAATTTTCACCAGTCGAAATTGTAAAGTATTACCTTTCGCGCATCGAGGCACTGGAAACCTCCCTCGGCGCATTTCGGCTTACACGCCCGGGGCACGCCCTTTCAGAGGCCTCGGCTGCCGAGCACCAGATCGCCGCGGGAAACCACCTGGGTCCTCTCCACGGCATGCCGTTCGCCGTTAAAGACCTTTTCGATGTCCAGGGACTTCCCACAACGGCCGGATCCCACCTTCTCGAAAACAACATACCCCCAAGGGACTCCCGTGCGGTCTCGGCTCTCAGAAAAGCCGGGATGATCCTCACCGGCAAAACCAATACCGTGCAGTTCGCCTACAGCGGCGTCGGCATCAACCACGACCAGGGAACACCGGTGAACCCGTGGGGTTCCGAACCCTGCATACCAGGCGGATCCAGCAGCGGATCGGCGGTGGCGGTTGCAGCCGGCATGACGCCTGTTGCTCTCGGAACAGACACAGGAGGCTCGGTGCGAATTCCGGCGGCACTTTGCGGCATCACAGGGCTCAAGACAACCGTCGGCAGGATAAGCCGCAGCGGCGTCTATCCCCTCAGCTGGACCATGGATTCCGTGGGGGTGCTCTGCAGGTTCGCCGAAGACGCCGCGCTGGTCTACCAGGCGATGAAAGGCTGCGACCCCGAGGACGAAACAACCTTGCTACAGCCGGCAGACGACCCATCCCATACACTCCACCCGGGATGCCGGGCCATGCGTATGGTGGTGCCGGAAGATGTTTTCTGGGACGATGCCGACCCGGAGGTCACCGGCGCGGTGCTTGAAGCGGTGGAAATATTCAGGGCCCTGGGAGCGGATATCAGGCAATGCCGCTTTCCCGAAGCCACGGAAGCCATGGCCCTTAACAGAAACGGCCTGATAATCGCCGCCGAGGCTTACTGCAGCAACAGGAAATTGATAGATGAACATTTCGACGAACTGGATCCGGCCATCGCCCATCGCATGGTCAAGGGAAAAGAGATAACGGCCGCGGATTATCTCGCCGATATGAGGGCATGGCGGGAGCTGAGACTCAGGACAGCGGAGACACTGGCCGATGCGGAAGTGATAATTGCTCCCACGACTCCGGTCCCTGCCCTGCCGATACAGGAAGTGGATTCCGACAGCGAGACATACTCGAAATGGAACCTGACATATCTGAGAAACACCTCGATTGGCAATATCCTGGGCCTGTGCGGGCTTAGCATCCCGTGCGGATTCACCTCCAAAGGCCTTCCAATCGGGCTCATGCTCTACGGCCATCCGTTCGGAGAAAACGCTGTCCTGAGAGCCGGTATCGCTTTTCAACAAGCGACCAGCTGGCATAGGAAGCTTCCTCCCCGGTGCAGTTAGCAGGCGCTGCCCTTGCAGATCCTGTTCTGAAAGGAAAAATCAATGAGAACCATTAGAATTTCCCTGGCCCAAATAAACAGCACAGTCGGTGCAATAGAGAAGAACGGGCGCAAAATCATCGACGGGATCCGGCGTGCGAGAGACCTGGGGGCCGACCTGGTAGCGTTTCCCGAGCTGGCCGTCTGCGGTTATCCCCCGGAAGATCTGCTGCTCATGAGCCATTTTATCGAGTCAAACCTGCGCTGCCTCGATGATATTATCCGGCAGGCAAAAGGAATTACCTCAATCGTAGGCTTTGTGGACAAGGCCGACGACATATATAACGCCGCCGCAGTCATACACGACGGCCGACTCGCCGGTATATACCACAAAATGTTTCTTCCCAACTACGGTGTTTTCGATGAGCACCGATACTTCCAGGCAGGAAATGCCATTCCGGTCCTGGACATGGGCTTTACCAGAATCGGTATAAACATCTGTGAAGACATATGGTACCCCGGGGAGCCCCTCACGGCCCAGGCCCTTGAAGGCGATGCAGAGCTGATCGTAAACATATCCGCCTCTCCTTATCATGCCGAAAAAGGGCTCAGCAGGAACCGAATGCTGGCAACCAGGGCATCGGACAATACAACGATAGTCGCCTTTGTCAACATGGTAGGGGGGCAGGACGAGCTGATTTTCGACGGAGAAAGCATGATCGTCGACCAGAGCGGTAGATTGCTCTGCAAGGCGGCCCAACTGGAAGAAGATTTTGTCACATGCGATCTCGATCTTGACGCTGTCTTCCGCGAGCGCATACACGATCCCCGCAGGAGAAAGGAAAAACGAACCCTGTTCGATGAAAAGGCAATGGTTACCCGGATTCCCGTTTCCCATAC
>JAWOBE010000082.1:0-4957 GCA_046498185.1 Desulfatiglandaceae bacterium
GACATACCCGGTGATAATTTTCCCCGCAACCGCCCAAAAAACACAGAACACGAGGAAGCCCAAAAGAGGAACCCCCTCGCCAAGCTTGATCGTGGTGCCGAACCAGAAGAAAAAAAAGGGCAAAGTCACATCGCGTATCGGAAGAAAAAGATGCTCCACGTCCTGCGATCTCCCTGTTTCTGAAAGCATCATACCGGCGAGAAACGCTCCGAGTATTTCCGATAACCCCAATGCCAGGGCCAGGCCCGCATACCCGAGAGCGATACCGGCCGCCATCAATGGCATAAAATCCCTTTCCAGGTGCCGGGCGATAAATGGGCCAAGCCGACGAAATCCAAAGTAACCTATCAGGATTGCACCGGCCATAAGCAGAGAGATTTTTAAAAACAATATCAAGAGAAACACCGGCTCCACAGCCCCGCTGCCTTTGATGCCTGCAAGGACCGAAACAAGAACCGGTGCCACAAGATCCTCAAAAATCAGCAAGGCCAGGATGAACTCCGCTTCCGGGTTGGCGAGCCGCTTCTGGTCTTCAAGCAGTTTTACGGATATCGAAGAACTCGTGGCATATGCGACCGAACCGATTATAAATGCAGTCAAAGGATCCAAGCCGATCAGCAGGGCCGCCACCGCCACGACCCCCAGATTCAACACCACATCCAGGATCCCGGCCGGCCAGATCCGACGCCCGATTTCCATCATGCGGGCCATCGGGAATTCCATGCCGACTATAAAAAAGAGAAATACGATCCCTACCTCGGCGATCGTATGAATATGAGGGTTGTCTCCGATCAACCCCGCAACCAGAACCCCGAGGGCGATATAAGTGAGAACCGCGGGGATGCGGGCCATGAACGAAGCATAGCAAATCCCGAAAAAGACGATTAATACACTACCGGCCAGGAGTAAAAAGGGCAGACTTTCCAAATCGTGGTCCTTCCTGCTATCTAGCTCGTGCCACCGCTATAATTTGCACATGCTCTCAAGAGATCGGGTTTGATCCCGCGATCCGATGGCCATCAGCAGGTCCCCGATACGGATGACCTCTTCGGGATCCGGGCTGCCTATGACTTCACCTTCCCTCTCGATGCCGATGACCGTGCAGCCGGTAAGGGTACGTATGCGTGCCGAGGCAATGCTTTTACCGGCAAGGCAGCTTCCCTCCTTGACCTTGAGCCAGTCCATCCGAACGTTTTTCAGAAGCAGTTCCATTCGTTCATCCGCTACCGGTTGATAGTCAACCCCAAGCAGAAGTGTTCCGATCTGGCGAGCCTCTTCATCGTTCATTTCGCTGGAGAACAGCGGTTCATCGTCGTCAGGATCCTGAAAGTAATAAATTTCGCGCGTTCCGCTGTGGTGCAAAATGATCACCATCAAGGCTCCGCCGGATGTTTCCATCGAATACTTTTTTCCGACGCCGGGCAGTTCCGTCGTTTTAACCTGCATCACGTGCCTCCTGCAGTGAGTTTACAATAGTCATCACCGGTTTTATGAGACTGTCGATAAAGTTACAATTTCTTGAGGCAAAAAATACCCTTCTCAGGCTCAAAATCACCACCTTTGGCCTAATAGTGTATTTCCAAACCTGCTGCCCTGCTCCGACCCAGTGGCTTATTCAGGCGTAATCGTATATTGCGTACTCGGTCGGTGTCTGCAGGAGCAAATCAATTTTCGTCTGGATTTCCATCCTCTCAGGGCTCTGAAACCAGCTCTCCCAATCCTGGATAGTCTGCCAGGTGCTTATTACCAGAACTTCTCCCGGCACGTCCACCCGATAAAGGGTTTCCCCGAAAACATATCCTCGACGTTCGATGGTGTTCGACCTCATCTGTCTTAGAAGTTTCTCTAATTCTTGACCTGCATCGGCTGGTATTACTCGACGGATAAGGACCTTCGTCATGGTAGCACCTCCTTTCCATCTCTGATTAAAATGAAATGCAGATGGCGAGGAACAAGTCCTCACGCATAAGCACAGCCGCACGCTGCAAAACAAAAAATCTCAGATGACGGATAAGAGCCTTATACTATACGTCTTTTCAGGCGATATATCCATCCAATATTTTCGGTTCCTGTCAAGGAACTCCAAAATCATGGCTCATCCATAAAATTGTTGAAACAAAAACTCTTTTCAAATAATAATTTCTACCTTCTCTCAAAATTTTTTTGCACTAAATTTTCAGCCATGCAAAAGGCATCGAGAAATTACTTGCAAAAACCAGCGATTGAAATTGAAAATCTCCATATAACCATTGGCCATCAGCCGATTTTTTCCGGGCTGAATTTACGCGTTGAGCAAGGTCGGAAAACCACTCTGGTTGGCAAATCAGGCTCGGGGAAATCAACGCTGCTTCGGACCCTGTTGGGGTTTGTCGTCCCGGACGCCGGAACGATCCGGATTTTCGGCCGGGAACTAAACAGAAACTCCGTCTGGGAGCTCCGGACCCGCATGGCCTACGTCGCACAGGAGCCTGAGATGGCGTCCGGGAAGGTCCGAAACATCCTTGAGTCTCCTTTTGCATTCAAAAAAAATCGCCACTTGCGGGAAAGACTGAAACGAATTCCAGCCCTTTTGGACCACCTCCAGTTATCTCCGGGGATTCTCGGCAAGGATTTTTCGGATCTTTCCGGCGGCGAAAAGCAGCGCATTGCGCTGATCTCCGCCCTTGTGCTCGATAGAGAAATTCTTCTCCTGGACGAGGCCTCTTCCGCGCTGGACCATGCAGCCAAGCATGCTGTCATCGACCTTTTGAAAGCCAGCGAATCGCTTACCGTGCTTTCCGTCTCCCACGACCGTGAATGGATGGATTTTTCAAACGACGTCGTGGATTTGACCAAAACCCAACAGGAGGCTGCACCATGAACATCATTGATATCGAACCCTGGCGCCTCGCAATGGTGTATTTCCTTCTGGCTATCCCTCTCGGAGTAATTCTCTGGCAGCGGATCCCAATACTCGGCAAATCACTACTCGCAGTTGCAAGGATGACGCTCCAACTTGTGTTCGTCGGTTTTTATCTTCAGTTTATTTTTGATCTGAATAACCCCTTGGTTACCGGCGCCTGGATTGTAATCATGATCGCCGTAGCCGATGTTTCCATAGCGCGGAGCTGCAGTTTGCGTTTGGAAAGGCTAGCCGGAGCATTGTTCCTGGCACTATTAATAGGGACCGTGATTCCCCTCGTGTTTTTCGTGTTCTTTGTCTTACAGGTTCAAACCGCGCTTAATGCGCAATATGTCATACCCATTTCCGGAATGATCCTGGGGAACTGCCTTCGGGCTGACATAATTGGCATTCGAACCTTTTACGAATCCCTGAAAAAGAGCGAAAAGGTCTACCAGCTCTCCCTGGCCCAGGGAGCCGGCATGAGAGAGGCGCTTTCCCCTTTTATCCGTGATGCCTGCCAGGCGGCACTCGCACCGACGGTGGCCACCATTTCAACCATCGGCCTGGTCTCTTTGCCGGGAATGATGACCGGGGTGATTCTGGGCGGCGGGAACCCCATGACAGCGATTAAGTACCAGATTGCCATCATGATCGCCATCTTCACCGGAACGGCTTTAACTGTCATCCTTGCAATCCACCTCACAGTCATCAAAAATTTCACGCCGTTTGGAACCCTGGATCGGAGATTGTTTCAAGCAAGCGTGGAGCGCTGAGCTTCAGGCGCCTTAGAAGATTTCATCAACTGTTTCGATCAAGTCAAGTCTATGAGGAGGACAAAATGACATCGATAAATCCTGAACGGCTCATGTCTGATCTTTATCATCTTCGTTCCATCGGTCGTCTCGGAACCGGTGTAGCCCGTCCTGCTTTCTCGGGGGCTGACATGGAGGCGCGTCGGTGGCTGCTTCGGCGCATGGAGGAAGCAGGCCTCGACGCATCGATGGACGGCGTTGGTAATGTTATCGGATACTCGAAAAACCCCGGCCCGGCCTTGTTGTTGGGCTCTCACACCGACTCCCAGCCCACGGGAGGCTGGTTGGACGGAGCATTAGGGGTGGCCTATGGGTTGGAGACGGCGCGCGTTATGGCGACCGATCCTGAAACCTCCTCTCTCGCAGTTGATGTGGTTTCCTGGAGTGATGAAGAAGGAACCTTTATGGGAACCATGGGAAGCAAATCTTTTTGTGGAGAACTGAATCATGCCGACATGGAGAGGGCGCGGAATCTGCAAACAGGTCAGTTCCTTTTGGAAGCTATCAGGGAGGCAGGCGTGGAAAACCTTCCCCTCGCCCGGCTCGATTCTTCCCGTTGCGTTGCCTATCTGGAAGCTCACGTGGAACAGGGGCCGTACCTGGAGGCCGAGAAAAAGCTGCTGGGCGTGGTGACGGCCATTGTAGGCATTCGCACCTTCACCATAAGGTTCTCAGGTGAGCAGAATCATGCGGGAACAACCCCCATGTCTTATCGAAAGGATGCAGGCATGACGCTTATCAAGACCGCCTGTCTTCTCGATCGAGAGCTCGCAGGTCTGGCAGGGCCGCGTTCCGTCTGGACTGTGGGAAGGGTGGTTTTCGACCCGGGAGTGCCCAGCGTAATTCCCGGAAAGGCGGAACTTTCCCTCCAGTTTCGGGACACGGACGCGGCGGTTCTGGACCGGATGAGAAAAGGGGCCGAGCGAGTCGCGGCGGAGGTGAACCACTCAGGTCCGGTGGAGGTTTCCATTGAACCTGCTTTCCCTGAAGTGGACCCGGCGGTTATGGATGAAGGGGTCCGGAAGCACCTGGAAAAGGCCGCCGAAAATTTTGCACCCGGGGCGTGGAACGCCATGCCGAGTGGAGCGGGCCACGACGCCCAGGTCCTGGCCCGCCATATCCCCGCCGGCATGCTTTTCATCCCCAGCATCAACGGAATCAGCCACGATATCGCCGAGGACACAGCAGAAGAAGACATCATCAGGGGCTGCCAAGCCTTTGTACAGGCAGCCCGAGGAGTATTGGAAAAGATGAATTAAAT
>JAWOBE010000129.1:0-29098 GCA_046498185.1 Desulfatiglandaceae bacterium
GAAAAACCCTATTGGGGGAATCATTTCTGGGCCAGAGGTTACTGTGTAGATACGGTTGGTCTGGATGAAGAAATGATTCGTAAATACATAAAGTACCAAGAGGCTAAAGAGAAGCAGTCGGAAACACCGAAACATTAAGGTCAAACCAGGGGACAGCTCATCTTTGCCTCCTCAGGAGGCAAAGCAATTTAACCCCTTCCAGGGGTTAGATCAAATCCGGCCCCTCTGGGGTCGGATATTTTAATAAAAAAAATAATTTCAGAAAGGAATTTAATGTCTAAACAAAGATTGTACTCGATGATGACGGCCGATGAAGCCGCCTATCTGATACCTGACGGGTCGACGGTAGCTTTTAGTGGATTCAGCCCGGCAGGGGCCGCCAAGGTAGTGCCGAGGGCATTGGCTGAGAGGGCCCGTTCACTGCATCGTCAGGGCGAGCCTTTTAAGATCAGGGTGCTTACCGGTGCGTCGGTGGACTATAACATCGATGAGGAACTGGCCGGGGCCGAAGCCATTTCTTGGCGGGCTCCTTACCAGAGTAGCCCTACGATTCGGGACCAGATCAACAGACAAGAGGTGGAGTATGTCGATATGCACCTGTCTCATGTTCCCCAGACCGTGGCTTTTGGTTTTTTCGGAAATATTGATTTTGCCGTTATCGAGGCCACCGAGGTTACACCGGACGGTCGTGTCTATCTGACAACGTCTATAGGCGCATCGCCCACATATCTGAAATACGCGGATAAGGTAATAATCGAGCTTAACAGGCATCATTCGGTGCGGTTGCGGGAGATGGCCGACATTCAGCTTCTCCTTCCTCCTCCTCACAGGAATGCCATTCCGATTTTTCATCCACTAACCAAATCCGGATGGCCGTATGCGGTGGTGGATCCGAAAAAAATCGTGGCAGTGGTGGAAAACGAGGAGCCGGACCATGTCGCTTCATTTTCGAGCCCGGACGATACAAGTGAAAAGATAGCATCACATGTGGTGTCATTTTTAATCGATCAACTGCGGGAAGGTCGGATCCCGAGCCAATTCCTTCCTCTCCAGGCCGGTGTTGGAAACACTGCCAACGCGGTGATGCTTGCACTTGGTCAAAACCCTGATATTCCGCCTTTTTTGATGTATTCGGAGGTCTTTCAGGACGCCCTGGTGACCCTCATGGAAGAAGGACGGTTGCTTGGGGCCAGCGCCACGAGTTTGACCCTTACAGACCCCTTTCTCCAGCGGGTATATGAAAACATGGACTATTTCATTCCCCGCATCGTATTGAGGCCGCAGGAATTGTCCAACAACCCCGGTATAATCCGAAGGCTGGGTGTAATAGCGCTCAATACCGCACTCGAAATGGATATTTACGGTAATGTCAATTCGAGCCACGTTTTCGGAACCAGCATCGTAAACGGGGTGGGGGGAAGCGGCGAGTTTACGCGGAATTCGTACCTCTCCTTTATGATGTGCCCATCCACAGGCAAAGGGGGCAAAGTAAGCCGCGTGGTACCGATGGTGCCGCATGTGGACAACAACGAGCACTCTATACAGGTGGTTGTTACGGAACAGGGCCTTGTGGATCTTCGCGGCTTGGGGCCGATGCAAAGAGCGGTGAAAATCATCGAAAATTGCGCACATCCTGCCTACCGGCAGCCGTTGTACAAGTATATCGAGGGTGCAAAAAGAGGGCATATCCCCCATGATCTTGAACATTGCTACCAGTGGCATGTGAACTTGATGAAATACGGAGAAATGATTCCGCATCTGGATGCCGACGAGGAGTGAAAAATTTGGAAAAGACGTGGAAAGGAGCTTAAAGCATGATACATACAGCACTGGGAATTTATGGCAGCCCCAGGAAGGGGGGGAATACCGACACCCTGCTGGACAGGACACTCGAAGGCGCGCGTGCAGCCGGCGCTGCGGTTCACGCTGTTTATGCACGGGACCTGGTGATGTCAGGGTGCAGGGAATGCGGCGGATGTGACAGGACTGGTGAGTGTGTCGTCCATGACGACATGCAGACCGTTTATCCCCTGCTTGAAAAGGCGGACAGGATCTACCTTGCTTCGCCGATTTTTTTCTATGGAATCACTGCACAGGCAAAGGCCCTTATAGACAGGGCACAGGCGATGTGGTCGAAAAGGATGCTGACAAAGTCCCCCGAGTCCAGGAAGACTTTTGACAGTGGAAAAGGTTACCTGATAGCGGTGGGTGCTACAAAAGGGCAGAAGCTTTTTCTGGGCGTCGAATTGACCGCCAAATATTTCTATGACGCCCTCGATATGACCTATGAGGGAGGATTGTTGCTACGGGGCCTGGAAAAACGTTCGGATGCCGAAAACAATGCCGGTTTGCTGGAGCAGGCATATCGCCTGGGGTTCGACTCCGCGTCTGATTGATTAAGGTAGTTCGTTGTCAGCGGAGCGCAAGCGAAGCGGTTGTCGTTGTCGTAATTGACTTTGATTCGGTATTGTCTGTTTTTCAAGTAGTGCTTTTTTCCGCCGGCTAATGGCTAATAGCTAATGGCTAATAGCTAATGGCTAATAGCTAATAGCTAATGGCTTACAGCTTCCGTTTCCGGCCGCGCCATGCGTTTCGGCGGTTTCATGAATCCCGGCCAGGAAGCCGCCGCTGCAACCAGGCTCATAATACCGAGAAAGATGAGCGGCAGGGTGAAGGAACCGAGTTTCATTACGAGGAGCCCGCTCAACCAGCCGGAGATCAAGCCGGCGAATGCCTTCGCGGTGTATGTTATTCCATAATTGGTCGTCGAATACTCCGCGCCGTAATAATCCCCGATTATGGCAGGGTACAGCACGAGAGGAGCTCCTGCCAGCAGAGCAGCGATAAATACTATCGACACAAAAAGCGACGGAATTTTTGCAAACAACACGAAAAAGAAGATTGAAACGCCGAGCAGGGAGTAAAAGATCACCATCGTTTTTTCACGTCCGATTTTGTCGGAAATAGCTCCGGCCAGGATTCTGCTCAGGCCGTTTCCCAGCGGAAACAATATCAGCAGCGCGTTAAAATGCCCCTTGGGAAGGCTGAACTCTTCTGCCACCATTTTCATCTGTGCACCGAACATCAATACGATAGAAATGGTGAATATGAAGCAGAAATAGATCTGGTACCACTGCCTGGTTTTAAGCATTTCCACCGGGCGGTAGCTTCCTGCATTCGCAATTCGGGCGGGTTGGGAATCCCTGGTCATGCGGGATGGCGCGGCGGGATATCTGAAAAGAAAGGAAAGCGGAACCAAAACACATAGCATCACAGCGCCTAAATATACGAATGTATTCTGAAGTCCTTTCGCTTCCAACAATTGCTGGATGAATATATTGAAAACAGCGGTTCCGGAGCCGAAGCCGAAAACGACCAAACCGGTGGCGAACCCCCGGCGGTCTGGAAACCATTTTACCGCCGAGGCTGTAGAAATACCATAAAGAATGCCTACTCCGAGCCCACCGAAACCGTAGTAGAGGCACATCAGGATGGGAGTGCCGGCGGTGGATGACAGGAGGAGGCCTGCTCCCGCCAGAGCCGAGGCTGCCAGTGCGACCTTTCTCGGGCCGTAGGAGTCGGCTATGAAGCCTGAAAAAGGTTGTATGAAGGTTGCGGTGTAGGTGAACACCGTGAAGACGAGCCCTACCGATGAAAGGCTCCAACCGAGCTGATGCTGGAGCGGATATGCGAACAGGAACCATGAATATTGGTAAATGCTGATAAGCATCATTACGGCTACCGCGGCCGGGAGAATCCCCCATCGATAACCGGTAGATGTTAAATCCCTGCGTCGTTTCATGTAAGGTCTCCGGCGGCAGAACCAGGTAGGTGCCTTGGACGTTCAGCTGCGGCGCTTTGCCCCGAGTATGGGTGTGCTCAGTACAAGCGCCGAAAGGTCGCTTCCCCTGGATATGTCTAATTTTACCGCCTCACGGTCTATTTCAAAATACCTTGAAATGACTTCGACGATATCATGTTGAAGATTTGAAAGCGTGTCGTCTGTTACCTCCAGTTGATCATATACGAGTGCGAATTTGAGACGCTTTTTCGCGGCATCCTTGCTCCCGCTTTTCCCGGTCAGCCTGCGCAAAAGATTGTTGAACATTTCAGATCCCCTATTTGCCCAGCCCCAGCCTGGCGCCGAGCTTTTTCCAGATTGTGGTGCGTGCGCCCGGTACTTCCAGTGGAAGTTCGGGTTGGCCGTCGAGACGCCGGGCTACAGCCGTGAAAGCTTCCCCGGCCTTTGAATTTTTTTGTGCCACCAGCGGAACACCGGTGTTGGTGGAAACCACCACGCTGTCATCCATTGGAATCAAACCGATCAATTTGATTGAAAGGACATCGATGATGTCTTCGTGGCTTAGCATGTCTCCGCGAGCCACCATCTCGGGCACGATTCTGTTGACAAGTAAAACAGGCGGGATTTCTTTGGCATAAAGGAGCCCGATCACCCTGTCGGCATCTCTTATAGACGAAACATCCGGCGTGCACACAACGACTGCTTCTTGGGCAGCTGCTACGGCGTTTTCAAAACCCTGTTCAATGCCCGCAGGGCAGTCCATCAGTATGAAATCAAACTCCCGGCGCAGATGGCGGCACATTTCTTCGACGCCGGCCGGTGATATCGCATCCTTGTTATCGCTCTGGGATGCCGGCATGAGAAACAGGTTCTCTATGCGGCGATCTTTTATCAATGCCTGCTGCGGCTTGCATTTGCCTTTCACGGCATCCACCACGTTAAAAACGATTCGGTTTTCCAGGCCCATGACCACGTCAAGATTTCTCAGGCCTATATCCATGTCCACAACAGCCACTTTTTTACCTTCCATAGCTAGCGCGGCGCCGATATTGGCCGCGGCTGTGGTTTTACCCACGCCTCCTTTGCCGGAGGTGATCACCAAGACTTTTCCAAGCATTTTTGAACCTCGTAATGTTTGAAGATCAAAATTCGTATCGGTATACCTGTTTTTCCAGACATAATTCAGGTTATATTTTTGTTCATCGTTTGGTCAGCGTACTTCGGGCCAAGGGAGTTTTCCGAACGGGTCTGCCTTGAGATAATCCATTATCACGATGCCGCCGTTGTCGACTTTGGCAAATTCAACAATTCCGCTTCTTTCGTGTGGCCCTCCCACCGCGACCACAGATCCGATCTGCAGTTTGGTGGGGCGGAAATCCAGTGCGGATACGATGGCGTTCGTGTCGTCCGGTTGTCCGGCAGCGGCGGTGCCGCAGAGGCTTCCCATAATTATTATATCGCCACCCGCGCTGACCGCGGCGCCGGGGTTGACATCTCCCAGCAGCAAAAGATGGCGCCTTGCTTCCACTTTCTGCCCCGAACGGACCCTGCCGGCGAGTACGAGAGCATCGCTGCGCCGATGGCGCCAGGAACGGAGCATGTCGTGCCGCCGGCCGTCTCCGGATGTGGGCTGGTCAAGTTCATATGAAGCCTTTACGGATTTCATTGGAAAATGGGCATGCAAAAAAGGCCCAAGCTCGCCTGCCAGCCTGGAGGATTCTTCACGACTTCCGGCGTCAAGCACCACGTCGGCGCCTGCCGCAAGTGCAGCGCCCGAAGTGAAAATCCTTTTCAATTCTATTTTGAGTCCATCCACCGGAACTTCCGGGTCAAGTTGCACCCAGAGACGGTCTCCCACTCCTTTTATTTTAACTGCGTCAGAACTGCTCCAGTTATTTACCATTTGTTTTCTCTCAACGATTTATTACGGCGAGCTTAAGCCCAAAGTGCAAAAAGTTGTTTTAATAACACGCCGTCGGATATTTGTGAAGTACTGATTTCAAAGATTTGTTTCTCTTGACAGTGTTTATGGTTTGTCTCTATGTTGACTTGGTTGAACCAGCGTAAAACTGAAATTTTAAAATCGTATCCCGAAACCGGGTAATGGAGAGGTATTGCATTATGAAAATCAGTGAATCTCCGGTTCGCCGCAGCGATTTCATTCGTACTATCATCGATGAGGACCTTAAAACCGGTAAATATGAGGGCCGGGTGCATACGAGATTTCCTCCGGAACCGAACGGCTATTTACATATCGGCCACGCCAAATCAATATGTTTGAACTTCGGTATTGCACAGGATTATCAGGGTGCGCTTTGCAACCTTCGCTTTGATGATACAAATCCAACCAAGGAAGAGATGGAATACGTGCAGTCGATAATAGAAGATGTCAGGTGGCTCGGTTTTGATTGGGAGGACCGCATGTTTTACGCCTCTGACTACTTCGAGCAGCTCTACGAATACGCTGAACGACTTGTAATCAAGGGAAAAGCGTATGTGTGTGATCTCAGCTCACAGGAAATGCGGGAACACCGTGGGACTCTCACAGAACCAGGCACGAACAGCCCGTACCGTGACCGTTCGGTCGATGAAAACCTGGACCTTTTCAGGCGAATGAGAAACGGGGAATTCCCGGACGGTTCCCGGACACTCAGGGCCAGGATTGATATGGCCTCGCCCAATTTGAATATGCGGGATCCGGTGATTTACCGTATTCTCCGTTTCAGACATCATCGAACAGGAGATGCCTGGTGCATTTACCCGATGTATGATTTTACACACTGTCTCTCGGATTCGATCGAGGGTATCACGCATTCGTTGTGCACACTGGAGTTCGAAGACCACAGGCCTCTGTACGACTGGTTTCTTAATGAATTGAATGTCCATCATCCCAGCCAGATAGAATTCGCGCGCCTCAATCTCAGTTATACCGTTATGAGCAAACGGGTCCTGCTGAGCCTGGTGCGTCAAGGGTTGGTTGCGGGATGGGACGACCCGCGGATGCCCACGATCTGTGGATTCAGGCGAAGAGGCTATCCGCCCGGGGCTATCCGGGCTTTCTGTGAACGGATAGGCGTCGCGAAGCGGGAAAGCACCGTGGACATGGTCCTTTTGGAATACAGTGCAAGAGAATATTTGAACAGGACCGCCCCGCGGGTGATGGCGGTGCTCCGTCCGTTGAAAGTGGTGATCGAAAATTATCCGGAAGGGAAAACCGAACAACTCGAAGCGGTGAACAATCCCGAGGATCCTTCGATGGGAACCAGAATGATTCCGTTCAGCAGAGAACTTTATATCGAACAGGAAGATTTCAGAGAAAATCCTCCGAAGAAATTCTATCGGCTGGCACCCGGACGGGAAGTTCGGCTCAGGTATGCCTATCTCGTGAAATGCACGAAAGTCATCCGAGATCCGGTTGGTGGGGAGATCGTAGAGGTACATTGCCGCTACGATCCGGAAAGCAGGGGAGGAAACCCTTCGGATGGTAGGAAGGTGAAAGCTACCCTGCACTGGGTGTCGGCGGTGCATGCCGAAGATGTCGAAGTTCGACTGTATGACCGTCTTTTTTCGGTTGAAAATCCATCTGCGGCAGCCCGTGAGACCGGTGATTTCAAGCCTTTGTTGAATCCGGATTCTCTTCGCGTTTTGAAGGGCTGCAAATTGGAACCTGGTGTAGCCGGCGCTGCGCCGGAAACCGTTTATCAGTTTGAACGCCTGGGATATTTCTGTACGGACAAGGACAGCACGGTGGACCGTCCGGTTTTCAATCGAACGGTAACCTTGAAAGACACCTGGGCCAAAATCGAAAAGAGTGCCGCGGCTTCCGCTCCTGAAGCCGGAGGTGGAAAACCGAAGAGCTCTGCTGCGCCGGGTGAGATCACGATTGAGGACTTCTCCAAACTGGATCTTCGCGCCGGGCTGATTGCTGAAGCGTCGCTGGTTGAAGGCGCCGATAAACTGGTGCGCTTGAATGTGGACCTTGGGGAGGGGAGGCTTCGCCAGATTTTCGCCGGCATTCGGAGCTCTTATCCGGACCCGGCTTCCCTGATTGGTAAAACTGTTGTGGTCGTTGCGAACCTGAAGCCCAGAAAGATGAAGTTCGGCGTATCGGAAGGCATGGTGCTTTCAGGAACCGGAAAAGACGGGATGTCCGTGCTTACGTTCGACCGCGTGCAGAATCCCGGCGATAAGGTTTCTTAAGAATAAGTCGCCTCATTTCTACCGGGTTTGGGTTCAGGTGCCGACCTGGAGGGGCGGCGGCACCTGAATCAGGATGTCTGTTAGTGTATCTTATGCGGCTGCACGGGGCATTTCGATTTTTTCCATGAGTTCCTTGGCTTTATCCACTGCCGCGGCGGCGTTGGGGGCGAAAGCGTCCGCTCCGATCTCGTTTGCAAAATGCTCGGTGACCGGGGCCCCGCCTATCATCACCTTCATATTTTCCCTGGCACCGGCACCGTCTAGCAGATGAAGCGTTTCGGCCATTTTCGGCATCGTCGTTGTGAGCAGGGCTGACATCGCCAGTATATCGGCATCGTTTTTTTCCACTGCATCGACGAATGCCTGTGGTTTGATATCGATACCCAGGTCGATTACATCAAATCCCGCTCCATCGCACATCAAGCCAACAAGATTTTTCCCGATGTCATGGAGGTCACCCTGTACTGTGCCTATCACGATTGTACCGCGGGCGTTGGCGGCATTGTCGGCTGTGTAAGGGGCCAGTACATCGATTGCACCGTGCATGGTCCTGGCGCATTTAAGCACCTCGGGTATGTACATCTCTCCATTTTTGAAACGGGTTCCGACGATCTCCATTCCTTTAAGCAGGGCCTTGTCCAGGATGTCCTGTGCTGGAAGGCCTGAATCAAGTGCCTGCCTCGTGAGTTCTTCAATTTTTTCGCTTTCCCCTTTGATTAAACCTTCGCTGATGCTGGTATATAATTTTTCCATTTTATTCCTCCTTTCCTGTTAAAACAGGTTCAAAAATTCTCCTGCAGCCCAATTTCGGTCAAGGTCTATGGCCGTTGCATAGTGGCACCTCCACAATCTCGGGCACTTCACCTGTAAAGACGCCGAGGAAAAACAGGAGCGTTTGACTCGATTTTCACTCGCGTAGAACTTTTTCGATTTCATTCAGGATATCTGCTGGTTTGGGTTCCACGCGGTGCTCTTCCAGAAGCCGCTTGGCTTCTTTGTTGCACCTGGTATAGGTATCTTCGGCTCCATCCGCCGCCCAAACTTCATATTGTCTCCTGTCCAGCAATTTGGGCAGAAAATGTGCTTCCTTGAAATTTTCGAACGTATGCTCATCCGCGAGAAATGTAGCGTTTTCTGAGCTTTTCGTTACTCTTTCAATGACTTCCGATGCAAGTGTCGATGGGTTTACAGGTATCCCTTCGACGAACTGCCTGCTCATTGCTATCAATTCGTCAGCCAGAACCAATGATTCGAGGGACGAAGTTGAGCCGAACTCCATATATGCCACATCGTGGATTAAATTAGCGCGGCTCAGCATTGCGGTGATTATCGAAAACATTGATTCAGCCCCTGCTTGAGCATCGAGAATCTTGGAATCGGTCGAACCGGCGAAAGCCCAGATGGGCAGGCCATAGAGTTCATCCCGCATGTCGGCCAGAGCGGCTTGGGTGAGTGACCATTCGGGAGCACCGTAAGATACCACCGACGATGCCATATCAAGAACGCTGACGTTCGGGGCGAAAAGAAAAGGTGCGCCTTTGTTGACAAGTTGATGTATCACGAGGCCCACAAAATTTTCGGCGATTCCAAGGGAGAGAGCTCCGGCAAGGGTTACCGGCCCCCCGCCGCCGGCGTTGCATCCTGACGGCAGGCATATGGGGATGGATTTTTCAGCACAGAAAACCAGCTTTTCTACAACATTTCGAGGAAACTGCAACGGGCTTATAGCTTCAGAATAATTGAGGATGAAGGGTTTTTCTTTAAGAGCATTTTCCCCTCCGGCCACGGCACATGATATTCTATATATTTTTTCGATGTCGGGGCCGGAGTCAGCAATGAATACAATCGGCTTGTTCGATTCTCTGACCATTTCTGCGAATACATGGACATATATCCACTCAATGGGTACATCTTCAGGGTTTCCCATGGACATGGAAAAAGAAACGTTCGGAAGGGCATCGACCAATTTGGTGAAATTTCCGGTGTCTTTCAATACTGTCCTGCGGCGTTCACCGGTGTGGACGTCGTATGTAAATATAGTGTCTGAACCGGTGCCGTAAAAAAAATTGCCGTCTGTTAGTTGTATGAATGGATTTCCCGACTGATCATAGAGGGTGATGGATCGTGGAGCACTGCGAAGGGCTTCTTCGACCAGAAAAGGAGGCATTCGAACAAAGCCGTCTTCTCCATCCCAGCATCCAGCGTCTATCAACATCCGTCGGGTTTGGTCGTGTTCTATCCGGAAGCCTGTTTTTTCGAGGATTTCAAGCGCTGCGGTGTGAATCGAGAGCATCTGCTCTCTATTAAGCACCCTAAGCCTTGGCCTGAGCGTTATGGGATCGAGCTGTTGCATGACATATTCTCCTTTTTATCAAAGTCCTTCAGGTTTTCTGCCGTACAGGTTTTTATTCATCCTGCGAGCAGGTTTAACCAGCTGATGATATTGTTGCTAAAACTGTTAGAGACAAAATGATTAGTACACGTATTATCTGCGGGGATGAAGTCTATGTCAAGGATTTTTTGGCGGGATGGAAAAAGCGGCGGATGAACAGTGAAGAGGCGCCGGGGCCGGAGGCCCCGGCAGATGAGAGGGCCTAATTTATTGGATTTGTGGTGGGTTGGTCCACATTCCGGATCCGAACTGAGCACCCGGTCCACCCCTTTGGCTCATGCCTCTTGGCCTATTCCCCTGCCTGAACATTCCTGGCGATCGCCCGCCTTTACCGCCCCACCCGCACTGGGCAAGGTGTCGAGTCAGTTGCTCGGGGGTCAGGATATTCCTGACAGCCAGCCTGTGATCGACCATGTTTTCCTGTTTTTGTGCCATCAATTCGTTGATTTCCTTTTGAATGGTTTTGATTTTGTCTGCATCAGGCTCAAGCTGCATCCAGGCCAGGCGGAGTTCAGCACGTTTCTGGAAAAGGTTGTTTCGTATTTCCTGCATTTCCGAGAAATTGGATTGTCTCAACGCCATGAGCTTCTGTGCCTGCTCGGTTGTCAGATCGAGATTATTCCAGGCGTAAGGGCCGGTGGCGGGTTGAAATCCGGACCTCTTGCCGTAGGAACCGGCTGCTGCGAAAGTGGCCGATGCCAGAACCAAAACCAACGCTCCGATTAACAATGTCCTTTTCATTTTACGTTCTCCTTTTTTGAGTGTGAATTCCGTTAACGATATTTGCTTATAGATAAAGCATCAAATGTGCCAAAATATTTTGGAATCCATAAGACATTGAAATTTCGGGATATATTATCTTTCTATGGAAATCAACCTGGTCAGCCCATGGGACGCAACCCGGCAACACTCGTCGATCTGCATCGTATAAGGGCGACGAAAGTGTCGCGAGGGAAATCTTTGGAAGTGCTTTCGGGGTTGAATAGAATTCTATGGTTTATTCATGGCCAGTTCTTAAAAAGCGACATCCCTGCCTTATCGGCGTCGCAATCGGTATCGGGGTCGAAAAATCACCAACACCAACACCAACACCAACACTAAAACTAACACCAACACTAACTCATGGCCGTTTTTTGACCTTCATGACCGCTTAGGGATTTTTTCAGGGCAAGTTCGGCGAAAGCGGGCAGTTGGAAAGAACTTTGCTGCAATTTTTCGGAGTAATAACGAAGGCCTGTTAGTGCGTCGGCCCTGTCTTTTGAAAAATCGGTCCATGGATCCCTGGAGTTTGACGCAAAAACGAACGTCCAGTAACCACTCAAATACATAGGTACGGCGGCACCATAGGCAAAAACTTTCGAAAAGGCCTTATTCACCTCGTTGAAAATGCCGAACCATTTATTGAAATCGAAAAACGGGGATTCTGCCTGCTGAACGAATATCCCGCCGGGTTTCAGGGCATTTTGACATCCACGGTAAAAAGGGCTTTGAAACAAACCCTCGGCGATACCGATCGGATCTGTGGAATCCACAATGACTACATCGAACCCCCCGGGATTATCCGTGACATATTGCATGCCGTCTCCAATATGCACCGTAACCCTGGGAGATTCGAATCCGCATGCCGTGAAGGGCAGGAATTTTTTGCTGTATTCTATGACCGCAGGGTCGATTTCGCACAACACCGCATGGCGGACTTCTTTATGTTTCACGATTTCCCTGACACATCCTCCATCCCCACCTCCGATGACGAGGACGTCCGCGGGGTTTGGATGCGCAAGAAGTGCGGGGTGAACGAGCATCTCGTGGTATGTAAATTCGTCTTTTTCCGTCAACATGATGACATCGTCCAGCAAAAGCACCCTGCCGAGGTCAACATTTTCGAAGACCGTCAGTTTTTGAATACCGGTGTCAACAGAAATAATCTCCCTGTCGATTTTAATTAACGGTCCATAGCTGTTGTTTTCAAGTTCTTTGAACCACTTAACTGATGTCATATAAATAGGGTCCTCTAGCACTAAAAATGAGCGGCGGCGGAGGGCTTATGCGGCTGCTGCAAGGGGCGTTGAAAAGCTGTAATCCTGACGACGAAAAAAACTTTCTGAAAAAATGTCATCACATGTCGGGCTCCCGCTGTGCCCTGAATCGATAAAAAATGGGAATAAACCATCAAGCGAAAAAAACCGTTCACAACGGTTTGTAAAGACTGGTCACTGATCGGGTTTATGGGGCCGTATACGATTTTCATCAAAGGGAAACTGGCCCCGTTTAATCTCTATTTGGGACGAATGAGCTGACTTGAAAACTTTGCGAAGGTACTCGAAGGCCACCCACGGATTTACATCTTCTCCACAAGTAAACAAATCAAGGGCTGCAAATCGATATTCAGGCCAGGTATGAATCGAAAGATGGGATTCTGCTATTACCACCACACCGCTGACGCCGTGCGGAGAAAACTCATGGAAGGAGTAGCCGCAGATGGTGGCCCCGGATCGTTCGGCAGCCTCTACCATGAATTTCTGAATGGAATCCCGGTGGTTCAAAATCTGTGGATCGCAATCGTAAATCTCAACCAGGATGTGCCGTCCTAATGCTTTCATCTTATTTCCCCCCTGCGCACCCCTTTGCCTGAGAGAATCGTCACTGAAAAGTGAACGCCATATATTTTCCTCTCGTAACCGGTTAAAAAAAACAGGTGGCCATTTTACGGCTGAACCGCCGCTGCGGCTTAAACGGCAATGAAAGGCTGAACTTTTTTCATTGCCGTAAGGCGGGTGCATTCGCCGCCGAGTCGCGACCTTCGCCAAAGACCACCTGGAATCGGAGACGCTTCGGATCAATCAAAAGCCCATCTCGATCCCAAACTATAAAGTGATATCAACTTCGCTACATTATTTTCAACAAAAAAATGAACCAGGTGAAAATTAATTTCAGTGGCAACGGTCTGCATGGAGAAATCAAACCCGGCTGACGGTGTATCACCGGTCGCCTGGATTTTCCGGGAGAACGTGATATTCGTTCTTTTCATCCTTGTATGGGACGGATTGCAGAAAAAGACCCACCGTTCCGGTTTCCCCGATGCGCCACAGGCGCCCGGTGAGAGTGTCAAGCATGAATTGATCTTTTGATGAATCTGAAATTTGCCCGAATACATAACGACCGCCGCCTGCAGCGAGACATGGATAAGACTTTTGTTCGGGCACCGGCTGTGAGAGCATACCGAAACCCTGACCGGATACGGTTTGAACGCCGGCAATCAGCGGAATACAGATTGTTGCCGTCGAAAAGATTTTTTTGATGCATTTCATGGATTTCCTCCTCCGCTGCTGTTGTGGTGTAAATGCCGCTCTCCGCCCGGTTGTTGAAGGCCGGAACCAGGAGCCAAAAAAAAATATACATCAAATGAGATTCGAATAAAAGCGTCACTCGATACAGTGTAGAGTGGCCCGAAAACCATGTCAATATAGATGTTTAGCATTTCCAACAATATGGAGCTTGACATGTCGGATTAAAAACTATATGATCTCGAAAGTTTTACAATCAAATCATTTGAAATCAACGTGAATCTAAACTGGCGTCCATCCGGAGATACCGGATGGACGCTAATGAGTTTCCAGCAAGTAGAGCAGGAATTGATATGGATTCCAACAGAGACAGACCGAACGATAATAGCGATGAGGCGATTTTATGTGCGCTCAGGAGAATATCCAATGCCCTCATGCAGCACAGCAGGGAGTTCGCCGGAAGGTATAATTTAAGCCTCGCGCAGGTTCTGTGTCTAAAGCTGCTTATCGCCCACGGGCCGTTGACTTCAAGCGGGCTGGCAAGGCGAATGTATTTGAGCCATGGAACCATAACGTGGATGGTTGATCGGCTTGAAGCCGAGGGACTGGCAGTGCGCAGCCGGGATGATGTGGATCGGCGAAGGGTTACGGTCTCTATCACCGATCAAGGCAGGCGCACGGCGGAAAATATCCCCTTATCGCTTCAGGGGAGATTTTCTGCTGAACTTGCAGCCTTGCCGCAGGGAAAAAGGAAGGCTATCGCGGGAGTTTTGGAGCAGGTGTTAAAAATGATGGAGCTGCCGGAAACTTAAACACGATGACGCGGGAATCTGCCGGAGCGCCGGCGGGTCCCAGCGGCTACAGGATTAAAAACTATGAGCGATAAAATTGAAATAAAGGAACTTTACAAAATCTTTGGTCCTCATCCGGAAAAGGTGATCGGGATGCTCAACGAGGGGCAGACCAAAGATGAAATCATGGAAAAGACAGGGCATGGAGTCGGTGTGGCGAATGTCTCTTTCACGGTGAAGGAAGGAGAAATCCTCGTCATTATGGGGCTTTCCGGAAGCGGAAAATCGACTCTGGTGCGCTGTATAAACCGTTTGATAGATCCTACGGCCGGATCGGTCTTCGTAAACGGTGAAGATGTCACAGCTCTCGACGAAGAGCAGCTTAGAATGTTCCGACAAAAGCACTTTGGAATGGTTTTTCAGCATTTTGCATTGTTTCCTCACCGGACTGTTGTCGAAAATGTCGAGTATGGACTGGAGATCCAGAACGTGGAGAAGCAGACAAGGAAAGACGCCTCCATGCAGGCCCTGGAGCAGGTGGGGCTCAAGGGCTGGGAGAATTCGATGCCGGGGCAGTTGAGCGGGGGGATGCAGCAGCGGGTCGGTCTCGCGCGCGCGCTCGCACTCGATGCGGATATTATGCTTATGGATGAGGCATTCAGCGCACTCGATCCGCTTATTCGCCGGGATATGCAGGATGAACTGCTGGCATTGCAGGAAAAGATGCAGAAAACGATCGTGTTCATAAGTCATGATCTGGATGAGGCGTTGAAGCTGGGTGACCGCATAGTTTTGATGAAGGACGGCTATATCGTCCAGCAGGGAACAGCAGAGGAGATTCTTACCAATCCGGCGAACGATTATGTCGCGCGTTTCGTAGAGGATGTGGACATGACAAAAATAATCACCGCCGAATCAGTGATGTTGAAACCTGCCGCTGTGGCGGGCTTCAGGTCGGACGGGCCCAAGGCGGTACTCCATAAAATGAGAAAAGCCGGAATATCGAGCATCTTCGTTCGTCGAGACGGGAAGCTCGTCGGTATGGTTACTGCCGTCGATGCCTCTGAGGCGCTTAAAAGGGGCGAAAAGAGCCTTGAAAACATAATAACCGAAGATTTCCAGCGGGTGTCTCCGGACGCCCAGGCGATAGAGCTCTTTCCGGTACTGGCCGAAACGAGCTATCCGGTGGCTGTCGTCGATGAAGAGGACAGATTGCTTGGTGTGATAATCAAGGGTTCGCTTCTGGCTGGAATTGTAGAAGGGATTCAGGCCGGAGGTAATGGATCATGACAAGTTTCAGAATACCTGTTGGATATTGGATAGAATCAGCCATAAACTTTTTTTCGGACAACTTCGCATTCGTTACGAAAGCGTTTTCGCACGTGACCAGCCAGGGCATTGATATAATGGTAGGTGCGATGATGTTCTTCCCACCCTGGCTTTTGATCCTTTTTTTCACCGGCATCGCTTTTTTGCTCAGCAGGAAGCGAGGAATAGCCGTCTTTACGCTTTTGGGCCTGTTACTGATCTGGAATATGGGTTTGTGGGCGCCGACTATAAGCACGCTTGCTCTGGTGCTGATTTCAACGATTTTTGCTATATCAATCGGTGTTCCTTTGGGGATATTTGCGGCCTTGAACCAGTTGTTCTACCGGATAATAATGCCTGTGCTCGATTTCGCCCAAACCATGCCTGCTTTCGTTTATCTAATTCCCGCGATACCGTTTTTCGGGCTGGGACCGGTGGCGGCCATCTTTTCCACGGTCATTTTTTCAATGCCGCCGGCGATCAGACTTACGTGCCTCGGGATAAAGCAGGTGCCGGGGGAGCTGGTGGAAGCGGCCGATGCATTCGGTAGTACGAAGTCTCAGAAGCTCTTTAAATTGCAGTTGCCGATTGCGACGCCCACGATTATGGCCGGCGTCAACCAGACGATCATGCTTGCTCTTTCGATGGTGGTGATCGCCGCGATGATCGGTGCCAAGGGACTCGGAGGAGAAGTTTGGAAGGCCATACAGCGACTTCAGCCGGACAGAGGCTTCGAGGCCGGCATAGGCATAGTAATCGTCGCAATCATACTTGACCGGATAATGCAACAGTTCGGCACAAAGAAAAGCTGAACGGCTGTAATGGCTGAGCGCGTGTTCAGAATCGGGCGTTTATCCGGAGAAGTAGTGTTTTGTAAACCATTAATCGTAAATTTGAAACTGAAAGGAGTAAAATTATGAAAAAAGTTGCTTTATTGTCCATGCTTATTTTTGCGTTTGTCGCCTTGGGTATGATTCCAGGAACCGCCGTGGCGAAGGAAAAAGTGGAAATTGTTTACGTTGAATGGGCCTGTGCGACCGCAAGCACGAACGTGGTCAAGGCTGTTTTGCAGGAAAAGTTGGGTTATGAAGTGGAAACGACGCCGGTGAGCGCTGCGGCTATGTGGCAGGCGCTTTCGACCGGGGATGTCGATGCAATGACCACCGCCTGGCTGCCTATTACCCATGGCCATTACCTGGAAAAGGTGAAAGATGGCGTGGAGAACCTGGGTGTCAACTGTGAGGGTGCAGGAATCGGATTGGTGGTACCCACTTATGTGACGATCGATTCCATCGCCGAATTGAATGACCACGCGGATAAATTCAACGGACAGATAACCGGAATCGATCCCGGCGCAGGAATCATGAGCAAGACGGAAGAGGCCATTAAAGAGTACGGACTTGATAATTTCAAATTGATGGAATCAAGCGGCTCGATGATGACAGCTGTGCTGGCCGATAAGATCAAGAACAAGGAATGGGTTGTTGTCACCGGCTGGACTCCTCACTGGAAATTCGCTCGTTGGGACCTCAAATATCTCGAGGATCCGAAAGGTGTCTACGGGGGAACCGAGTATATTGGAACGGTCGTCCGAAAGGGACTCAAAGAGGATATGCCGGAAGTCTACAATGTGCTCGACAATTTCCGTTGGACGCTCGCTGATATCGGTGAAGTTATGGGATGGAACGCAGAAGGAGCAGAGCCATATGATTCGGCCAAACGCTGGATAAATGAGAACCCGGACAAGGTGGCTGAATGGCTGAAATAATAAATTTTTGACATTTTGATCCACCAAGCGACCCCCTCCTGCAGAGCAAGTGGGGGTCGCCCTTTTGACCCTTCCGTTTTATATCCCACCACCTTTTGATGCAAGTTTGATGAGTTCGTAAAACGTATATCCCCGCCTTATCGGCGTCGGGATCGGGATCGGTATCGGGATCGAAAAGGTCGCCGGTCAAGTTCCGATATCGATACCGACCCCGACGCCGACCCCGAGGGACATGGATGTTTTGACTTCTTACGAGGCCATCAAGTTTGGGCTGCAAATATTTTGACCCCGCCCGGATGCGTGATTATTGTTAACGGTGATGGCATGTAGGTTCGTATCATCTCAGACATCGATCATCGGTGTGAGGTTTCGATTATCAAAATATGATGGAAAGGAGACAATTATGGGGGGAAAATTTATCAATAGAGGTGAAGTTGTTCATAGATTTTTTGGGATGATGTCTGCAGTGGTTGCGGCTGTAATTTTGTGGACAGTTATACCAGCCTCGGCCGATACGGGTTTCCCTGGATCGTTCGCCGAGCTTTCCAAGCAGGCCAGCCCAGCGGTCGTCAACATCAGCGCTGTCAAAATTGTAAAATCCCACGGAGGAATGCCGATGCCTTTCGGTGCCGACGACCCTTTCAAAGATTTTTTTGAATTTTTCTATCGGGACAGGCAGCCGAGAGATTTCAAACAACAGAGTTTGGGATCAGGATTTATAATCGATAAAGCGGGTTTTATTTTGACGAACAACCATGTCGTGGAAAGCACCGACGATATAAAGGTCAAGCTTGCCGATGGCCGTGAATTCAAGGCTGAAATCGTCGGGAGGGATCCGAAAACGGATCTTGCGCTTATCAGCATCGAGCCGGAGAGTGATCTTCCCACGCTTTCACTTGGGGATTCTGAGACGGCACAAGTAGGCGACTGGGTCATCGCCATCGGAAATCCTTTCGGGCTGGGGCACACGGTAACGGCTGGAATCGTAAGTGCGAAATACAGGCAGATAGGTGCCGGTTCTTACGACAATTTTATTCAGACCGACGCCTCCATAAATCCTGGAAACAGCGGCGGGCCACTGCTCAATACAGCGGGGGAGGCGATAGGAATCAACACGGCGATTTTTTCCAGGTCCGGCGGAAATATTGGAATCGGATTCGCTATACCAATAAATATGGCGAAAGATATTTTGCCTCAACTTAAAGAAGGTAGGGTAGTGAGGGGTTGGCTTGGTGTAATGATCCAGGAAGTCACTCCCGAGTTGAAAGAGAAGCTGGGCTTGAGCGATGTACACGGTGCTCTTGTGGCTGATGTCACGAGCGGCGGACCTGCGGAAAAGGCCGGGATAAAGCGCGGTGACGTGATAGTAGGTTTTAATGGCAAGGAAATCAAAGAAATGAAGGAGTTGCCATTCCTGGTGGCGAGCAGCCCGGTGGGGTCTGAATCCGAGGTGGATATCGTTCGAAACGGAAAGCCGATGACCGTAACGGTTACGCTTGGACGGTTGCCCGATGAAGAGGCAGGGGCTCCTGTCGAAACCCGGCTTGAGCTGGGGATGAGTCTCGAGACGTTAACGCCGGATAAGGCTGCTTCTATGGGTCTTACCGGCACGGAGGGGGTTGTCGTGACCCAGGTTGCACAAGGATCTCCCGCCGCCGAAGCGGGTGTCAGACCGGGAGATGTCATCGTCGAAGTGGATAAAACTCCGGTCGGCAATGTCGAGAATTTCGAGGCGGCCGCGGCGAGGTTCAATCCCGGGGATACGATGTTGCTGTTGATCAAACGGCGTGGCGCAACACTTTTTCTTACTTTAAAACTTCCTGAATAATTTTGATGTATTTCATAATACGGCCGCCTTTCTTTTTGGATAGGTGGCCGTATTGCATCGGTGCTTTTAAGCCGGGGATCGACGGTCCCAGAATCAAGTAAATATTTCCGTGGATGACATTCATCATCAAGGCATGCGATGATGATGGAACCGTATTCAGCGATGAATCCCCTGCATCGCCCCCCCTGCGCAACGGGAATGTCTGTTTCCTGTTGTTTGTTTATTGACAAGGCATCCGATTATTGTATAACGTTACAACCCTTTAGTGACGGGTGTTGCTCACTCAACCCGGTATTTCCACCACGGCGGCCTGGGACGCCGGCAGACAAACGGTGAAGATGAATTTATGAAATGGGTAAATGCCTTTCTGCGAAGTTTTCTTGGTTTCACGTGCAGCCTCTTGTTTGTGCTTTTTGTGCTTTGTGTTCAATCCGCCGGCGCATCGTGGCTGATTGACGCCAGGAAATTTCATATCTCCGCCCATGGGCAGATGTCGTGCGTTGATTGCCACTATGAAGAGGCGGAAAAGGAGCTGCATCCCGATCCTTCGAACGTCGGCAGGTTGCCGGGCGATTCGTTCGATTTCTATGAAAGCTGCATGATGTGTCACGACAATGTTATGGATGACCTGGAAGAAGGCATCCATGGAACGCGAAGCATCGACAATGCGGGTAGATACGAAAACTGCCTGCACTGCCATGTTCCGCACCATCAGCCCAGGCTGGGGGACAATCGAATGGGAGATTTTGATCTCGAATCGCCCCGGCACGAGCAGTGCAGCGCCTGCCACGAACCCGAATCCTCCCCGCCTCCCTTTCAAGGTGAAGACGCAGAATGCGCGTCATGCCATGTACAATCGACATCGCCCGTGGGTGAAGCGGCAGGCGGAGTACCGGACGTACCTATTCTGCCTGGAATCAAGAAAGCTTATCATCAGCCTGGAAGCAAGGATGCTGAGATTGAAACGACGCCCCTATGCATCCATTGTCATATGGAAGGCCACGGGGCTGCGAAGATTAAGACCGGAGAAGCCGTCGGACTTATTTCCGAAGAGCAGTATTTAAAGAGCCCGCACACGAATATCGATTGCGGCGGCTGCCATGCTGACGCCGGCGAACTCAAAGTGGATATGTATGAGGGTACACCGCATGCGGATGTAGGCTGCATCACCTGCCATCCAGAGGCCGCGGGATCGCCTCATGAAATGCAGCGCCCCGGAGATTGCCGGGATTGCCATGATCCCCACCACGATGAGAAAACAGCCCATGATGCGCATATCAACGTATCCTGTGAAGCGTGCCATCTTCGTGGTGTTACGCCTGTGAAGCCCGAAGGTTCCGATGTTGTGATGTGGAAGACGGAACGCAAGCCCGGTGAAAGTCTCGATATCCACGACATGTTGATGTACGAGGATGAAGACGAATGCGCACGCTGCCACGTATCAGGCAACACGGTGGGTGCGGCTTCGATGGTGCTTCCTGCAAAAAGTTTTATCTGTATGCCTTGTCATGCCGGTACTTTTTCGGTGGGTGATACGATTACCTTCGTCGCTTTGCTGATATTTTTCACCGGCGTGGTTATATTTTTCGCCTACTGGACATCCGGATCCATCGCTCAAACAGGTGAAGTGTCGGTCTGGAAAAAGATCGGATTTATGGCCGCATCTACGATGAGAACACTCTTTTCCTCCAGGATCGTTCCCATGGCGAAGGCGATTTTCTTCGACGTACTGCTCCAGCGGCGGCTTTACCGTCTTTCACCTTTGAGGTGGTTGGTGCACGGTCTGATCTTCTTCCCGTTTATGTTCAGGTTTTTGTGGGGCCTTATCGCGCTTTTGGGTAGCCTTTGGGCACCCGATTCGAATCTTGTATGGGGCATGATAAACAAAAACAATGCCGCGGCTGCATTGTTGTTCGATATCAGCGGGCTCTTGATTCTGGTGGGGATCTTTTTGGCATTGGTAAGAGGATTTGTATCCAGGGCTGAAGAGCAGGCGGAAGGTACCCCCCGGCAGGATTGGGTAGCATTGGCGTTGATCGCCGCCATAGTTATTGTTGGATTTCTGGCTGAAGGTCTGCGTATGGCCGTCACCGGGTGGCCTGAAGGTTCCGGGTGGGCGTTTATAGGTTATATCTTTTCGTTTGTTTTTTCGTGGGCGTCGGGAGCGTATCCATTCGTGTGGTATCTGCATGCAGCGCTTGCCGGAGCCTTCATCGCTTATATTCCTTTCAGCCGGCTGTCACATATCATCGTCGGGCCGGTGGTTTTGGCCATGAAAGCAGTGGATGCGGACGAAGAAAAAGAGGCGGCGGTTCCGCGGATAATCTAGGCTTCTGCCGCCGAGGCCTTAGGGAGTTCCAGACGGATGGACGAAAAAGTGAAAAAAGGGCTTATCGAAATTGTCGGGGAAAAAAATTTCAACGACAAATTGATAGACATGGTTTCATATTCCTATGACGCGTCAGAGTATAGCCACAGGCCGATGTGTGCCGTATGGGTGGAGAGCACCGAGCAGGTCTCTCAGGTGCTGAAACTGGCAAACAGGGAGAGAATTTCTGTTGTTCCCCGCGGAGGCGGTACCGGATTGACCGGACTGGCGGTTCCGGTGAACGGCGGCATCGTGCTTGACCTGAACCACATGAACAAGATTGTAAACGTAAGCATAGAGGACCGGCTGGCTGTTGTGCAGCCGGGAGTCGTCTATGATGATCTTTCAAGGGCGCTCGATCCATTTGGGTTTTTTTTCCCTCCTGATCCGGCCAGCAGCCAGGTTTGTACGCTCGGAGGCAACGTCGCGACCAACGCAGGGGGTGTCAAAGGCGCTAAATACGGCACGACCAGAGACTATGTTCTCGGCCTGTTGCTGGTTCTGCCCGACGGCCGAATCATGCGAACCGGATCGCAGTGTATAAAGAGCGTTTCAGGATACGATTTGACAAAGCTTTTCGTGGGTTCCGAGGGGACCCTGGGAGTGATCACTGAGATCACATTAAAGATCAATCCCAAAACCACCGCTTCGACCACAGCGATGGCCGCCTTCGATGATCTGGGGGACGCCGGTCGCGCGGTGAGTGAAACGATGCACAGCGGTGTATTGCCGGCGGTGCTGGAGATACTGGGCAAGGAAGCCCTGATAGCGATAAATCGGAACACCGATTTGAATCTGCCGGAAGTTGATGCAATTCTCCTTGTTGAGACAGATGGCTATACACAGGAAGAAACGGACTACCAGGTAAAAAAGGTGCTTGAAGTTTTCAAGCGGAATAATGCAAGGGAAATAAAGCAGGCAAAGACAAAAGAGGAAGCCGAGGGCCTGTGGGAAGCCAGGAAGTCAGCCTATGCTGTTCTTGCGAGGTTGAACACACATCAGGTTCTCGAAGACGTGACGGTCCCGATGAGCCAGATCGCTGACGCACTGATAGGCATCAGAAAGATATCCGAAAAATATGATATCATGATAGCAACTTACGGGCATGCAGGAGATGGAAACCTACACCCTCAATTCGTCTATGACGGCTATGATCCGGATGTGGTTGAGCGGAAGAAGGCCGCAAGTGCAGCGTTATTCAAACTGGCTATCGATCTTGGGGGCACCCTTACGGGAGAGCACGGCATCGGCTTGCAGAAAGCCGCATTCATGGGCTTGGAACACGACGAAGTTTCGATGGACGTGATGCGGGGAATCAAACGTCTGCTGGATCCCAACAATATACTGAATCCCGGCAAGATGGCTCTCGATGAGGGGTGATATGGAAGCTAAATACGACTTCGATCGAAAATTCAGGCGACAGGTTCTTCAATGTTCAAGGTGTGGTTTTTGCCAATCGGTGTGCCCTGTGTTCGGTTGTTCACTCAGGCCCGCATATAATGCACGCGGCAAGATGCTGCTACTCAAAGAGGTGATGGACGAAACAATCGACCTGAACGATGAATTGATAGAAACGCTTTTTCAATGTACAACTTGCGGTGCCTGCGAAGAAAACTGTCCTTCGGGCGTGAACGTTCCGGATATCATCAAGCAGGCCAGGAAGGATATGGTCAATATCGGTTCCTGCCATCCCGCTCTTGCAGGTATGCATGAGGTCCTGGAAAATCACTCCGATATTTACGCCGAAGACGATTTGCCGGATTTTGGACGTGAACGGAACCGGAAGGCCGAGTACGTGTTCTTTATTGGGTGTGTCGGTGCCTATCGGGAAGAAGAAGCAACTGAATCCATTCTGGATTTGTTGGATTATTTAAAGATTGATTATACATTGATCGACGAGGTTTGCTGCAGCGGTGTTCTCGAAGATGTGGGCTATTCGATAAACGATCGGCTGGCGGAGAAAAATATTGAATCTATTCTTGCGACGGGTGCCCACACCCTTATAACAGGCTGTCCTTACTGTGCCCGTACTTTCAATGGAAAACCCCAATATCAGAAATTGAAGGACAGCGGAGTGAAATGTCTGCATTTTTCCCAATTTTTAAAGGACTTCGATTTCGGTGTTACGACATCCAAGAAAGTTACCTATCATGATCCTTGCGACCTTGGGAGGCACTGCGGAATATACGACGAGCCCCGGGAGACCATTCGAAAGATAGCGCCTGATTTCGTAGAGATGCGCCATAATCGGGAAAAGGCGTTGTGCTGCGGTGCCGGTGGAGGGGTAAGAGGTGCATATGCGGCTAATTCAATTGCTATGGCTCGAAGGCGTTTAGAGGAAGCAGAAGAAATAGGCGCTGAAGTCCTTTTGACTGAATGTAATTCCTGCGTTCATAATCTTGCTAATGGAAAACTTAGAAAGCAAAAGTTAAAGATATTAATAACAGCGCAATTTATACTTGAATTATTAGAAGAAGCAGGTAAAATTTAAGTTTAACATTTTTTATAAAACATTATAATCAATTTTTTATATTTAGTTTTTAAAAAAATAATAGAATTTAAATCGAGCGATTTTCGTTCTTTATTTCGCATTATTAAGGAGGAGGCAAGAGAATGGAGATTCAAGAGTATAACATGCCGGAAGATTTGTACTATGAAGAAAATCATTTGTGGGTCAGGGACGAGGGAGACTTGCTGGTTGTAGGAATGGATGATTTTGGACAGAAAATGGCCGGTGATATTGTATACGTACAACTTCCGGATGAAGGTAAGAAGCTTAAAATGGGAAAGAAATTCGCGAAGGTGGAATCCGGCAAGTGGTTGGGAAAGGTATTTGCGCCCGTTAACGGCGAACTTGTTGAAGTCAACGAGGAACTAGAGACCAATCCAGGTTTGATCAACGAGGATTGCTACGGGAAGGGCTGGATGTACAAAGTCAAAGCCGATGACAAGGCCGAACTCGAACAGTTGATTAAAGGCCCCGAAGCGATTGAAAAATGGGTTTTGGCTGATATCGAGAAATACGCACAGGAATGATATGAGCAACAGAGATTACAGGCTGCGCCAGCTTCTGGAAATGGAAGCCTGCACGAACTGCCGTATATGCGCCGATATATGCCCTGCGGTGACCGCTTCTCATAAGGGCAGCCTCTCAGCGGTCTACCGCGTTAAAGGCCTGAAGGAAATTCTGAAAGGAAGAGTCGGGCTTCTGCGGAAGTTTTTCAAGAGCAGTGAGGTGACCGGGGACCGCCTCAAGGAATTCAGCGATACGGTTTTTCGTTGTACCCTGTGCGGAAATTGCCAGGAGGTATGCCCTGTTGGAATAAGTCTTAGGGACTTGTGGCTTTCTCTTCGGATGGATATGGTCCACAGCGATGCCTATCCCGATAAGATCAACATGATCCGGGACAATCTCCTCGAGAGCCACAATGTCTTTGCCGAAGACAACGAAGAACGTGCTGAATGGGTGGAAGACATGGATTCGGCTCCTGATGATGGTTATTTGAAGGATAAAGCCGATGTGGTGTATTTCACCGGTTGCGTTGCCTCGTATTTTCCTATGGTCCAGAAGATTCCTATTTCCCTTGCGGAAATATTCAATGCCGGAGGGGTCGATTTTTCACTGATGGGTGAGGATGAATGGTGTTGCGGCTTCCCGTTGCTGGGAGCGGGGCTCGGAGAGCTTGTGCAGCTTTTCGTGGATCACAACATGCAGGCGGTGCGTGACAAGGGTGCAACCGAGGTCGTGTTCGCATGTCCGTCCTGCTACCAGATGTGGAGGGAGCATTACCCTCATGAGTTTAAGCTTACCCATGCCACCCAGTTTTTGAGAAGGCTTGTGGAGGAAGAAAGAATCCGGTTGAAACCTTTGAAGATGAAAGTCACCTATCACGACCCATGCGATCTCGGCAGGGGTGCAAGGGAATTCGACGCGCCGAGGGACGTCATCCGGTCGATTCCGGGTGTTGAATTTGTGGAGCTTCCGCGGAACCGCGAAGAATGCCAGTGCTGCGGAGGAGGCGGGAATCTTGAAATGATGGATGCCGGGCTTTCGGCGGATATAGCCAGGAGCAAGATAGAAGAAGTTCTTTCAACAGGTGCCGATGCGGTTGTGACCGCATGCCAGCAGTGCGTGCGAACCATGTATAGCTACGTACGCAGGAACAAGATTCCGCTGGAAGTCCTGGATATTACCCAGCTGGTGCGTCGAGCGCTTGACCGTCCGGAGTCGGAAGAAGATTAAGACTTCGAATCAGGTTTGATAGAATCGTTAAAAGTAAAAAAATCATGTCCCTCGGGATCGGGGTCGGCGTCGGTATCGGAGGTTGACTGGCGAGCTTTTCGACCCCGATACCGATCCCGACCCCGACGCCGATAAGGCGGGGATGCTACTTTTTACAAGGCCGTCAAAGTTTGATTTTTCGATTTATTGAAAATGGTGTGTATGTCAGGGTACGGAAGGTTCACCTCATAACCTTCCGTACTTTTTTTGGTTGCCTGTGAAAGGCAAGGAGGATCGGAATGAAAGTGTGGCGGTTGCTGGATACCAATCCCATGAGTGCAGCCGAAAATATGGCGCTCGACGATGCGCTGGTTGAATTGAGGGGGGAGGGCCGAAGTCCGGATACCATTCATTTCCTGCAGTTTACGCCTCGGGCGGTATTGGTGGGTTTTCATCAGGCGATCTCAGAGGAGGTGAGGACGGGGTTTTGTGAAAACCAGGGCATAGAGGTCAATCGGAGAATCACCGGAGGAGGTGCGATATTTTTCGATGAAAGCCAGCTCGGGTGGGAAGTTATCTGCGATAAGGCGTTTTTCGGTGTGCAAATACCGCATGCAGGCCTTTTTCGGATTCGAGCGGGCGGAGCTTCCGGGGATCCTTTTGGATATCGACGACAACACCTGCTACGATTTGGATCAGGCCAAGGAGGCATATGCCGGTACCTTCACGAGCCAGACCGATCTGGATATGGATCTGCTGGGAACTGTTGTGGAATCGGCTGAAAACGGTGCATAGATGGATCCGAATACCTGGGACATAGTTGTTGTAGGGGCCGGTCCGTCGGGTTCTTCAGCCGCGAAAGCCGCCGCCTGCGAAGGAATGCGGGTGCTTGTGCTGGAGCGGAAAGAGAGAATAGGATTTCCGGTCAGGTGCGCGGAATATATCCCAGGGCAGCTTTTGGGGCTGGTGGACGCCGGCCGGGATTTCGTCGTACAGGCGGTGAGCGGAATGAAGACTTTTTTTCTTGGCGTCTGATGGATGAGTCTTTATTCCCGGGATTTGTGATCGACCGCTGTCGTTTCGATGCCGCTCTTGCTTCAAAGGCAAGGGAGGCCGGCGCTGAAATTCGTACAGGTGTTTCTGTTACAGGATTGCGGGAGGGAAGACTTTTTATAAGGAACCTTTCAGGTGAAAGCCGAACCGTTGAAGCATGGGTGATAATAGGGGCGGACGGGCCCCATTCAAGGATCGGGCGCCAGCTCGGTTCGGAAAATAACAGTCTTATCCCGGGAATTCAGATCCGGGCGGACTTGACCGCTCCACTCAAGACGACAGAGGTACACTTCCTGGACGATATACATGCAGGGTATGGCTGGGTTTTCCCCAGGGGGAATCAAGCCAATGTAGGGCTGGGGATGAAGCCTCTGCCCGGCGGCCTTTCTCTGGTTAATGCTTTGGATCGTTTCGCAGCCCGGCTTGTGGAAAGAGGTATAATAACTCCGGGTTTCAGAAGTCGGATCGCGGGATGGATTCCTGCCGAGCCGCTCAGAAGGTTTGCGTCAGGCAATATTTATCTTGTCGGGGATGCGGCCGGGCATACCCACCCCATAACGGGAGCCGGAATCGCCCAGGCGGTGCTTGGTGGCCGCATGGCGGGTAAGCATGCCGCCCGGGCCGTCAAATCAGGAGACCCTGCCTCCGGTGCAGAGGCCTACCAGGAAGAATGGTGCGAGACCTTCGCCGAAAGCCACGAAAGGGCCTGGAAGCGTCGGTTGCTGCTCGAAAATCGGTGGAATGAACTCGAAGAAGTAATCCGGAGTTGCTGGGTAACCTTCAGGGAATATCATGCAGGCGCTTGAGGAAAAACTTGCAGAGGCCAGGGAATCTTCCTGGGCTGTTCACGGAAGGAGCATAACCTTTTATCTCCCCGGGATGTTTTTATGCGACGGCGTCCGGGGTGCATATCCAGCGATGTCGATAACCGGGACGCGGTGTGCGTTGAACTGCGAACATTGCAGGAGGAGTCTCCTGACCACGATGATCCCCGCGGAAGATCCTTCCACGCTGATAGAAAAATGCCGCAGGCTCGAGGCCCGGGGTGCCCTGGGAGTATTGATAAGCGGCGGCTGCGATGCCGAAGGTCGCCTGCCATGGGATGAGTTTCTTCCGGCCGTTGAAAAAATCAAAAAAAACACAGGTCTTTATGTGTCCGTGCACAGCGGGATTGTGGATGGCAAGACAGCCCGAGGTCTGGCTGATGCCGGTGTGGACCAAGCGCTCATTGATGTCGTCGGGGATGACGGCACCTACCGCCGCATCTGTCATGTGCCGTTCGGTGTTGAAAGAATAATGCTCGCCATGAAACATCTCAACGATGCCGGTCTTGCGCTTGCCCCCCACATCGTGTGCGGGTTGGATTATGGAAATATACGGGGGGAAAAGGAAGCGGTGCATATGATTTCCGCCTTGCAGCCGGAGCAGGTGGTAATAGTTTCTTACATGAAAATTCCCGGAACCGACTGTGATCGTTTCAGGCTTCCTTCGGCCGAAGAAGTTGCCGAGGTTATAGCCAATGCCCGTCTTTCGATGCCAAATGCCAGGATAAATCTTGGTTGCGCGCGGGAGAGGGGGAATACGAGGATTGAGGAGCTCGCTGTGGATGCGGGTGTAAACCGCATGGCGCTGCCTTCGGAGGAGGCCGTGGCAAGGGCGCGCTACTACGGTCTGGAGGTTCGTTACCAGCGCACATGCTGCTCGGTTTCCAAAGATTTTTCTACTAAGGGCTGGTTTGAAACATAAAGGCGATGGGAAAAGTTTTTATCTGCAGTGGTAAATCAGCCGGTTGTGTATTCATGAATTTTTTGGGAGATGCGAAATGACGACGGAAAAGACTGAAGCGATCGAGAGCCCGGACTATCTTAGAATGAGCCTGGCTGCGGCGCTGACTCTCGATTTAAAAAAAGGTTTGTTTTACAGGGGCGCGAAACTTTATTGCATCAATTTACTCTTAACTTATGAGAACGGTTGTATTGCAAGGTGTGCGCTCGACTGATTTAGTAGGCACCGACTAACAGCCGAATATGCAGTATCTCGTTGCCACCGACGGCTCGGCAGTCAGCGACAGGGCGATCGAAC
>JAWOBE010000175.1:0-7708 GCA_046498185.1 Desulfatiglandaceae bacterium
GCGGATACACTGGAGGTTATTTTCAGAGTCTAGAAAGATGCATTCACACAATTCACACAAGTGGAAGGCGGATTTTTATGGGACGGGAGCAGGAAAGCTAAAGGTTTGTATTTTTATGTTTTTGAACCCCTAACCAAGAAGGAGGAGAATAAAATGAGAACACAACGCAAAACTTCTGCATTGCTGGTAATCGTGATGGGCCTGGTCTTTTTCGCCGGCCTGGCATTCGTGGCCCCGTTTGAAAGCTCAGCCAAGGACGTGCAGACGATCACCGGGCAGATTCAGGGAGCCACGGCTGCCCTTAGGGGATACCAGTGCCCCGCGGGTCAAAAGGCCTTGATGGCCGCAACAGAGAGAGATTTCGTCCTGGTGACGGACGACGGCAAGTACTATAACATGCCGAACATTTCCCAGCATTTGAAGGTCAGCTTTCTTCTTAACACGGTTACTGTAAAAGGAGAAGTGATTGGGAACAGCATTATCGTTGATGAATTTATCTGGCAGGACAAAACCATATGGACCCCTGAGCTTGAGTCGGAATTCCGTAAAGAAGCATACCAGGCTCCGTAACAACGGGGATCCAGCAATCTGACAGCGTCATGGAGGGGCCGAATTTTTCGGCCCCTTTTTTTGTCTATTTCCGCTGATTACCTCTCCACTTCCGTTCCAATACAGGATTCAACTTTATTTCCGTCCGGCATTATCATCCCCCTTTTAGCAGGTAACGTAGTTCATTCTCTGGATTGATGATTACTGTATCCTGCTGGGCTCTTCGCGAGGGACACGAAAAAAGCCGCACCTCTTTCATCTGTCAGTTCGACTCACACGTCCCCGTTATGTTGCCGGGCCAATTCCTTTACGATGGTCAGTCCCAGGCCCAGTCCCTGCACCCCTCCGGCGTTCGTGCTCCTGGCGAAAAGACCGAAGATTTTCCCCGCATCCAGGTCCCATAGGCCGGCGCAGCCCGGAGCAGGAAAGCCGGCCTTCCTGACGGAGATGATCCAGGTGGAGCTTTTCCATGTATTACCGTTTTTAAGGGTTTTTCTGTGGATTTTGAATGCTTTTATTGTTGAATTCTTCTTGCATCCGTGGCCCAGGTCAGTTAAATTTAAATGCTTTTTATTTCTCTTTGATCGATTACATGGGCGCTTTCCCATGATAAGCCGGGGATGGAACAGGGCAAAAATTCTGCACATGCAAATACCACGCGGAAGGAAAAATGGCGATTAACCCGGAAAAAAAGCAGGCGTATACGATCCTGATAGCCGAAGACGATCCGGACGACCGCCTGATCATAAAAGCGGCGTTTGACGCGGGAGGGATTTCGCACCTGGTGCGTTTCGTGAACGACGGCGAAGAACTAATGGATTATCTCACGGAAAGGGAGCATTCCCTGAAGCAATTGCCGCGCCACATCCTGGTTCTCGACCTCAACATGCCCAGGAAAGACGGCCGGAAGGCACTCAGAGAAATCCGGCAGAACCCTCACCTGGACCATTTGCAAGTGGTGGTCCTCACAACTTCAGGCGCACAGCAGGACCGGGACTATTGCTCCAGGCTCGGCATTTCCAATTACATGGTAAAACCCAGCGATTTCGACGGATTTCTCCATTTCGTGAAAATCATCGCCCAGATTTGCGAATGCGTATAAAGACGGAGAGATCATGTTCCGGGGGAATGGCGCTGTAGTCCTTCGATGTTCTTTGCAGGGGAATCAACTTCATCCGCGATCCTGAAAGATCGCAGGACCGGGATTATACTAGAGCAGGAATCCCGGCACGCTGAACCGTTCGAGGGAGCCTGCCACTGAAGCGGTTCGCTCGGTCCACACACAGATACGTCAAATGAGCAGAAACAGAACCCCGGATTTCAGCCCAGACACACGATCATGGCACCGGATGCTTTTTTTAAGCCTGGCGCTTTTCGCCGGGCTGTTTGTTCTCGGCCGCTATAATTATCTGCTCTTCCACAGCATCGCGGAAGCGTTCAGCATCGTCATCGCCTGTGCCATTTTCATGATAGCCTGGAACGCGCGTTCGATGCTCGAAAACCATTACCTGCTTTTTGTCGGGATCGCTTACCTGTTCGTAGGCGTGCTGGATTTCACCCATACCCTGGCGTACAAGGGAATGGGCGTATTCCGGGATAACACCGCCAATCCCGCCACCCAGATGTGGATTGCCGCCAGGTTTCTCGAAAGTATTTCGCTGCTTTTCGCCGGGTTTTTTATTCGCCGCCGCCTGAAAACAGGCCTGGCGATGGCAGGCTGTTCCATTGTAACGGCCCTTTTCCTGCTGACTGTTTTCCGGTGGGATATTTTCCCGGCTTGTTTTGTTGAGCCGGAAGGGTTGACCGTTTTCAAAAAAGTCAGCGAATACGTGATAGCCGTCATCTTTCTGGCTGCGGGCGGGCTGCTGTTTTCTGCAAGAAAATCCTTCGACCGCGACGTGTTCCGTCTCCTTCTGGCCTCTATTTTCATCAGCACAGCGGCTGAACTGACTTTCACGCTTTATAGCGATGTTTATGGCCTGATCAATCTATCTGGCCATTTCCTCAAGATCGTCTCATTTTATCTGATTTACAGGGCTATTATCGTCACCGGGCTTGTGAAACCCCAGACTATTCTGTTCAGAAGCCTCCAGGAAAACGAGGCGTTTTTGAACAGTGTGGTCATGTCATCGCTGAGCGGTCTGTATCTATATGACCTCGTGAAAAAGACCAACCTCTTCATAAATCCCGAGTACACAAAATTTACAGGATACAGCTTGGCCGATATCCAGGCGATGGATGGGGCCGGGTTTTTCGATCTTTTTCATCCTGACGACCGTGCTGAGGTCGCCTTGCACTGGGAGCGTTTGATGAAGGCCGCTGACGGTGAAAGCCATGAAATCGAGTACCGGTTCAAGACCGCGCAAGGCCGGTGGATATGGTTTTTATCAAGGGATGCGGTCTTCAAGCGCGCGGATGACGGCTCAGGTGTCCAGGTTATCGGGTCTTTTCTTGACATTACCGAGAGGAAAAAAGCGGAAGCCGAACTCAAACGGAGGCACGACGAACTGGAGGAGCGGGTCAAAAGGCGAACGGCTGTTTTGCGCTGGCGTAACCGGGAACTCAGGGAATTCGCGTATGTCGCCTCCCACGATCTCCAGGAGCCGCTGCGGAAAATTCAGACATTCGGTAAAATGCTCGAACGTGAGGCCGCCGGGAATCTGGATGCGAAATCCATGGATTACCTGCAGCGCATGAGCAGGGCAGCCTCCCATATGCAAGCCCTTGTTCAAAACCTCCTCGCCTATTCCCGGCTGACTTCCGATGTTCAACCTTTTGTCGCAACGGATCTGCGCCAGGTCGCCCGAAACGCCCTGTCCAACCTGGAAGTCAAGATATCCGAAACCGGCGCCTCGATCACGGTCGGCGACCTTCCCACGGTTGAAGCGGATCCGATTCAAATGACCCAGCTTTTTCAGAATCTCATAACCAACGCGCTGCGCTATCACCGGAAAGGACGCAGGCCCGAGGTAAGTATATACGCTCCGGCCCCACGAACGGAAGGGGTTGCGACCGGGTTTTGTGAAATCCATTTCCAGGATGACGGAATCGGGTTCGATGAACGGTTTCTCGAGCAGATCTTCAAACCTTTCAAAAAGCTCCATGCCTGGCACGAATACGAGGGGACCGGAATGGGCCTTTCCATCTGCAGGAAGATCGTCGAACGCCACGATGGAAGTATTACAGCAAAAAGCGCCCCAGGAAACGGGGCCACTTTCATTGTGAGACTCCCCCTCGCCCAGAAAGGCCGTGGATACGCACCCTGATCTCCTCGCGGCCCCGGACGGGTGAAGTGCCGCCAGCCCCCTTTTCGACGCCTATTTGCAGGGGTCCGTTTCACGGCGGCCCACGGTCCTAAATTATTTTGTGGAACTTCGCCTGAACCGCGAAAGGATCTCTTCTAATCGCTCCTCACCCATAAACGGTATTTTCGCGAGAGGCTTCTCCGTTACTCTCGACCGGAATCGACCGGCGAAGACCGCCTTCGGCTCCGTGCGGTAAAGGACGCCGATGGAGATTGATTCTTCATCGGCCCACGACTTTGCCATGGCCGCGTTTTTGTCGGCGGGATCGTGATCGGCACCCAGTTCCCGTATACGCTCCTCGTACCATTCCACGGGACGGGTGCCCCACGTTATGCAGGGCTGGATCACATCCACGAAGGACAACCCGGGGTGCTTTACAGCCTCTACAAGAATATCTTTCAGATGGTCCACTTTGCGCGCAAATCCCCGGGCCACAAAGGTACAGCCATGCATGATGGCTACGGCCGGCATGTTCAGCGGTTCGATTTCCACCCCTTCCAACTGAAGGCTGCGCTTTTCCCCCTTTGGCGTGGTCGGTGAAGCCTGACCCTTTGTGAGCGCGTATATTTCGTTGTTGTGGACCATCACGGTGATGTCCGGATTTCTCCGAATCGCGTGGATAAAATGGTTTCCCCCTTCGCCATAGCAATCCCCGTCTCCGGTGGCCACGATGGTTGTAAGCTCGGGGTTGGCAGCATGAATTCCCAAGGCCGCCGAAACAGCACGACCGTGCAGGCCGTTGAAGAAGTTGCATTTCAGGTAGTGGGGAAGTTTCGCCGCCTGACCGATGCCCGACACAAGGCACACCTGATCAGGGGTCCTCTTCAGCTCCACAAGGGCTTTTTTGACCGCCTGCAGAATGCCGAAGTTGGGGCACCCCGGGCACCACTGATTTTCCGTATTACTCGCATACTCATTTATGCTTGGCATGGAATAGCCTCCTTATATATTCTCCCGTGAGAGGAAGGCCGTCATAGCGCCGGACCGCGCCATAGAACGAAACACCGAACTCTGAACGCAGCAGTCGCGCCATCTGGCCGCCGGCATTGCTTTCCACGTGCCACAGTAAAGTGCGCTCCGGAAACCGGTATTCAGGAAGCGGCCAGAGCTCGGTGAAATGGATCATGCCCGCCCGCACACCTTCGTCCCTCAGAAGGTCGATCGCCTCCATAATGGCTCCCCGTGAAGATCCCCACCCAACCAATATGTGTTCAGCTCCTTCGATGGAATACTCTTCCGGCGGGTTAACCTCGCTTCTGAGGCCCGTCAGCTTGGCAAGCCGCTTTTCCACCATGGACGGCACCGTTTGAGCCATATCCTCGGTGATATGCCCGTATTCGTCATGCTCGTCGCTGTCCACACATACCAGATTCTTGCTCTGCCCGGGGTAGAGTCTGGGTGATATGCCGTCCGTAGTCAGGCGGTACCTCCGGTATTCCCGGATCGTCGAAGCATCGGACAGGAAACCTGCCGGGGAAACACCGGAGGTTTCAAAATCGGTGTAGGAATAATGGGCGTCAGCCAGGAACTGGTCCGTCAACAGGATGACCGGGATCTGGTATTTGTCCGCCATGTTGAATGCACGTACCGTTTTTCTGAAGGCGTCTTCTGGATCCGACGGTGCCATCACCAGTTTAGGGAATTCGCCGTGCCCGGCGTGGATCGCGAAGAGCAAGTCCCCCTGTGCGGTCCTCGTTGGCAGACCGGTGGCGGGACCCGGCCTTTGGGCCAGCACGATCACCAGAGGAGTTTCGATCATGCCTGCCAGGCTGACCCCCTCAACCATCAATGCGAAACCTCCTCCCGAGGTGGCGGTCATGGCTCTAGCCCCGCCGTAGGAGGCGCCCAGCGCCATATTTATTGCACCGATTTCATCCTCGGCCTGTTCGGCGAAAATCCCGAGACTTTCCCCTTCCCGAGCCAGAAAGGTGATGATACCCGTGGACGGAGTCATGGGATAGGCGGAGATGAAACGGCAACCGGCATAGGCAGCCGCGACGGGGATCGCCTCGTTTCCGGCAATCACGAAATGACTACCCTGCCCGGCCGGCAGTGTCCACGGGCACATGTCCCGACAATCGCGCTTCGCCCTTTCAAATCCTTTTTCCACAGCCTTGCAATTGGCTGCCACAACCTTCCTCCCCTTGTGGGAAAAGTTTGCTTCCAACACCTCTTTGAGGACCTCGAGATCGAGATCCAGAACACCCGCCAACGCCCCGACCGCCACGGTATTGGCGTATATCTCTGCGCCGATTTCTGCTTTCGCGATTTCACCAAACGGTATGCCGATCACGCCCTCGGCGTCCTGCTCACGCGCTATCACAACTCCTTTTCCTCCGAGAAGCCCCTTATATTTCTCCGCGGCCCCTGCGTTGAGGGCCAACAGCACGTCGGCACGTAAAAGGGGGGCGTTGTGCGGCTCTTCACTCACCCTTATGGAATAGCTGTTCTGGCCCCCCCGGATCCTGGATTCATATTCCTGCCAGGCAAAAACCGAGTAGCCTTGGGCCGCGACGGTTTCGGCAAGGATTTCTCCCACTGTCTGGACCCCTTCGCCTGCGGCGCCTGCGATGACCAAGTTCAAATCTCTCATATCAACGGCTCCTTCTCGTCCCATTGGGATCCGGCGGGATTCCCAGCGGCCGCATTCGGTTGAAACCGTTGGCTCCGAAGTGCGGCCGGGGACGGAAAAATTCAATCATTCAGACGAAACAGCCCTGTATCTGGAATAGAGGTCGTGAAGTTTGCGCCTCAAGCTTTTGATTCTCCTTCGGCATCGACATGACATTGTCCTCCTTTGTTCGGTTAAGGATTGGTCCCCGGTGGCAGGGGGACTCCGCGTCATTCTTTGCGCGGGTAGATGCCATCCAGGATATACGGCGCTTCCGTGAAAATATATGCAGTCTATCCTGTATTTGCAGGTGAATATTCCCCCAGTTTACACAGTGACCACAAAAAAATCCGCCCCTGCCCGCCCTCGTACTCCTCTAAAAAACGCATCTTCTAAACCTCCTGCAACACCTCTGTCCGTCTCATTAGAGCACCTCCCTGATGCTTTAAGAAGTCCGGACAGTTTATGTGCTCCCTACTGGAACTCCGATATAAGGATCGAAAAAAATTGAATTTTTTTTCAAAAAAGTGACAAGTTGCTGTTTTTCTGTTCCTTTTGCTCCTATCGCGAAATGGCGTGCTACGCATATCAGATCGGCACGTGAGGCGACGAATTCCCACATACACACGAGGGGGTATGGGGAGACGGAGGAAAATGCAACCAGCCCAATGAAAAAATGATGCCTAAGGCATTGAAATCATTAGATAAATAGGCACCTCCCGACTTGACAGAACCCTTCTTTTATGTTTAATCTCACCACCATGACCGCTCGCGACCAACTCCAACAAACCCTCTGCGACAGACTCTTCTGGCACACCGCCGAACGCGATGAGGCCAAGGTGGCAGACTACCTTTTTCATAGCCGCGCCATGAATACCGTCTACGCCATGGACGAGGCAACTCTCTTCGATTCCTTCTTCAATTATCTGCAGGAAATCGGCGTGTTCCCGTTTCTTGAAAACCTGGATCCAAACAAGCAAAAGAGAAACAACGTCAACTTCTTCCAGATCCTACTCGTATTCCTCATGAAAATCACCGGCTCCATCAAAATGATGGACCAGATGGATGATTTATTGCTCTCAGACGAACTGCTCATGGCCATGTGCGGCTTCAACGCCTATCAGGTCAGAAAAGGCAGCTGCGCCAGAGGGGTCAAGCTTCGCAAAGAACAACCCCCGGAGATCAGAGGCCCCCTGTGCGTCGATACCATAGCAAAGCATATCGTCACCATTACACCGAAACG
>JAWOBE010000220.1:0-3456 GCA_046498185.1 Desulfatiglandaceae bacterium
TAAAAAAAGCGAAATAGACCCTCAAAATATCTTTCCATGGCATTGAATATATTGGATGTTTCTTTTCTTCTTGAAGAAACTTTGGGGCGAAAAGTCGAAATTGTAACTCCAGAGGGGCTCAGTCCGCATATCGGCCCCCATATTTTAGAGGATGTAGAGCGTGTCCCTGTCGCCGCCTGAATACATTCGCCACATGCTTGATGAAATCGATTACATTTTGAACCGGGTCTCAGGTATGGATTACGAATCTTTTGTCCGCGATGAGACTCTCAAAAGGGCGTTTGTCCGAAGTGTCGAGGTTATCGGAGAAGCTTCAAAAAAACTTCCCGAAGATATCAAAGCAATGCAACCGGAGGTTGAATGGCGTAAGGTTTCGGGGATGAGGGACCGGTTGATCCATGATTATTTCGGTGTTGACTATACGATTGTTTGGGATGTTGCCTCAAACAAGCTGCCTGATCTCCGTGAAAAACTTCATGACCTGCTCAAACTGATCCAATAACGCCAACCACAGCATGAACCCGGACCGGGAAACAGCAGCTCCGCTTCGCTTTGCTGCTGTTTTCCGGCCGGTTATGCTGATCGTTAGCCGAAAAAGGAAAGATGTAATGAGTGCAACGGAAGCCGATGTGCCGGGTTCCATCCGCCCCTATTTGAACGAAATTGCGGAACGTTTATGGGCCGAGCGCGCCGCTGTGATGGTTGGCGCGGGCTTCAGCAAGAACGCGGGGCATGGGTTTCCTGACTGGAACCATTTGGGCGACCTTTTTTATCAGAAAGCGCATGGTGTTAAGCCTGATCCAGTCAACCAAAAGTACCTGAATGCCTTGCAACTGGCTGAAGAAGTGCAGGCGGCCATTGGTCGGCCCGCGCTGGAGATCTTGCTGCGCTCCAACATCCCGGATCTGAACATCGAACCTTCCGACCTCCATGTAGAGCTGCTTGAGCTGCCGTGGACGGATGTGTTCACCACCAATTACGATACCTTGCTTGAACGGGCCAGTGCGAAGGTCGTGACCCGGCGATATGAGCCGATTGTCAATAAAGAGGATATCCCATACGCCATCAAGCCCAGAATTGTGAAGCTCCACGGCAGCTTCCCTTCAGAGCGGCCCTTTATCATCACCGAAGAGGATTACCGACGCTATCCGCATGACTATGCCCCTTTCGTCAATACCGTTCAGCAGGTGCTTCTTGAGAACACCTTCTGCCTGATCGGATTTTCCGGGGACGACCCCAATTTTCTTCAGTGGATCGGCTGGATTCGCGACAATCTCGGCAAAGACAAGACGCAGAAAATCTATCTGATCGGGGTGTTTGATCTTTCGTCCGCCAGACTGCAACTCCTGGCGCAGCGCGGGATTATTGTTGTTGACCTTTCTTGTTGCGACGGGATCGAGAAACACGACCACAAAAAGGCGTTGAGCCGGTTTTTCGAGTACATAAGGTCGAAAAAACCGGATGCCCTCGATTGGCCTTACAAACCCAAAACGATGCATCCCACACACGGCGCGGATCGTATCGAGGAGGTTCAAAAGATCACGGACGAATGGCGGCGACAGAGGCAGGCCTATCCCGGCTGGTTGATCCTGCCGCATGGCAACCGTGAGAACTTGTTGACATTTACGGACGCCTGGGTTAACTATCTGCCGGATACGGAAAAATCACCCCTTGGCCTGGATATTCAATACGCTTTCGAGCTGATCTGGCGGCTTGAACGATGTTTACTGCCGGTTTTCAACAACATCGCAGAGTTCTGCGAAAAACTCCTCGAAAAATACTGGCCATTTCAAAATGGAAATCCGCCCGCAAACTGCCAGATTCACCCTGGGGATGATAAATTTCAAGATCTGCCTTGGAATGACCTCCGGCAGGCGTGGCTGGCCATCGCGGTGGCGATGCTGCGCTTCTATCGAGAGGAGGGATTTCTCGATAAATGGAAAGAAGCAGAAATCCGGCTCAAGACCCTTTCCGACCATCTTTCGGCAGAACAAAGGGAATTTCTGAATTACGAAGGCTTTCTCTTCAGCCTTTTTACCCTGGATCTGCCCAATGCCAAACAGCGGCTTGAAAACTGGCGGCCCAACAAAGCGCAGCCCTACTGGAAGGCCAAGCGTGCTGCCGGACTTGCTGAAATTGGTTTGCTCAGTGAGGCGGAAACAATTGCCAGGGATGCACTTGAAAACATCAGGAAAAAACTAAATCAGAAGGTTGGTACGGCAGATCTCACCCTGGTTTCCCTGGAAAGCAATGCGATGCTATTGGGGAAATACATTCAAGATGCCGCTGCTCTCGAAAAGGGTGAATGGGGAACACTGCAAGACAAAAGGATACAATTCAATGATCGATGGAATGAATTGAAAGGGTTCAAGTGCGACCCATGGAACGAAATAAAGCTATTCGAGTTGACTCTGAAAAATCCGCCGGTAAAGAGGAAAATCGTTACTGAAAAACGAGAATTTGATATCGGCCGTGTCACTCAAACTCGCCGCTTTGGCAGTACCGACCAGGAGGAACTTAGCGCCTATGCCTTCCTCCGATTCTGCGAGGAGATCGGCTTGCCAAATCGAGTCGGCAGTTACATGATGGCGACAAAAACCGCGTTGGCAAGTCTGCAACGTATCTCTCGATATTCTTCATTTTGGGCGATTGCCACGCTTGCCAGGCTGGGGGATGCGAAGGCTGTTGATAGCCTGTTCAGCCGCGAGGCCGTTTACAGATTCACAGCCCATGAGGCCGATCAGCTCATTCAAAGCTACCTGGATGCGCTCACCGAATGCCGGGATGACATCCACGCGGGCGATGCTATCCGAAATGACAATTACGCTGTGCGTCTCGCCCAGTTGCTGCCTGAAGTCATATCGAGACTCTGCTGCAAATGTTCAGGCGAGACGAAGCACCGCATCCTTGAGTTTGTTACTGGAATCTATGCTTCACCCTACAAAACGAATTACCGGAATGTGAAGAACCTGACCAAGCGGCTTATAAGCTCTATGTCTGAAGTGGAGCAATACAGTCTGATCCCGGACTTGCTGAAAATTCCTTTCCCCGAAGATTTGAATCTACTCGTCAAAGATGAGTTTCTGAACCCCTTCCTACTGCTCGAGCTCAATCAGAGGCCTGAATCTGCACCAGCCCTGGAAATTCAACCTGGATTGGTAGACCATTTGTTGCAGCAGGCAGCGTTGGATAACTCAGATCGTCGACGTTGGGCGATAACATCTCTGGTAACACTGCACAAGTTACAGTTGCTCGACGACAGCCAAAGCAAAAACCTCGCAGGAACCATCTGGCGTGTAACTGACCAGTACGGCCTGCCGGATGGTACCGATTTCTACAAATTTGCGTTTCTGAGATTTCCCCATCCCGAGGACGTTGATCCTGCTCAGCTTTTCAAAAACTATGTCATGTCCACGCCTTTCCCGATACAAAAAAACAAGCAAGATAAGGGCGTCG
>JAWOBE010000236.1:0-47287 GCA_046498185.1 Desulfatiglandaceae bacterium
CCAAAGCAACACAACAAAACTGGAAGCATGGTCAGCTTTTAACATTGAGGCCAATCATTTTACCACAGAGAATTACATCAGCGGACTGGGACAATACCGCAGCATTGATTCCCGCTCGGCTTTACACCTCTGCAACGCTTTGAGCAGCGAATGCCTCAGGACGGATACACCCCGTATGTATCCCTATCTGATCCCGGCCTCTGCCATCGTACTTTTGACGCAGACCGTCTTCATCCTCCGCTTCGGCTGAGTAATAAATCCGCCGCCTCAGTGAACTGTGCCGTTGGATAATCGTAGGCCGTCAACCATGTGATCTTCTGATTTTCGTCTTCATTACCGAAAACGGCTCCGGGCCGAAATCGGTAAGGGAACTACAATTTTGTAGACAACCTATCCCTGCACAAACATGCCATCCCCTCGACATTTTCTTCTCCAATGCGGGATGCCAATGACAAAGAATAAAATTGTGTACACTATTGACAAAATATCCACTATGCATATAATGATCATTATTTAAAAAAGTTAATCGTGGAGGGACTCGAATGGCTAAAAATATCGGCGCAAAAGAAGCCAGAAACAACTTCTCTGAAATCATAGGAAGCGTCCGGTTCGGCAACGAAGAAGTCATCGTCCGGAGGTCGGGGAAACCCATGGCCGCCATAATTCCTGTAGAGACCTATGAACGGCTTGTGGTGGAAAGACGTATCCGTTTCGAAGTCCTTGACAAAATCCGTTCACGCCTCCCGGATAGCCCTCCGGAAGAAATTGAAAAAGACGTCGCTGATGCTGTATCGAAAGTGAGGGCCGGGCGTGCTGCGGGTCGTTGTTGATACGAACGTGTTCGTCAGCAGCCTTCTGAATAAGACCGGCGCCCCTGCGAGGGTGGTGGACGCCTGGAGGTCAGGAGAATATCTCCTTGTAATTTCGCCTTCGATCATCGCTGAAATAGAGAAAGTCCTCGCATTGCCGCGCATCAGAAAAAAATACGCTCTCGCCGTTAAAGATATCCAGCAGCTTATAGACCTGCTGGAGAAAGAAACCATCCTCGTGCCCGGACTATCGCACATCGATACCACCATTGCTGAGGATCCGACGGATGAGATATTCCTGTCCTGTGCCCTGGATGCTGGGGCCGACGCTATTGTCTCCGGTGACCGGCATCTTTTAAACCTTGAGCAATTTAAGGGTATCCCGATCATGACCGTGCGAAATTTTCTAGGTCGACTAGTTGAGCACATGAAGACTTGAGTTTCAAAAAGCCCCTACAACCCCACGGTTCACACGCCAAACCTTCAATTCTTCCCTTCGGGTGCCGACTTGGCACCTCAAATTTCGGAATCCCTGGCAGCGCAATCAGCATTCTTCGGAACGTTTCCTGCAGCTCTTGACAGTATCCTTTTTCATCGGTCCCCTCCGACGGCGTCGATACCTCTCAAATCTCGGCTGACCCGGGAAGTGCCATTCGATGGGTTCCAGCCGATCAACCCTTTTTCTTTTTACCCGCTACCTTTTTCTTTTCGGATCCCTTGATCTCTTCTTCGAAATGCATGTACTCCCTGAATTCACGGAAATCCTTTTCGCAGACCGGCTGAATCAAAACCTTTCCGTTGCTCCCGGAAATAATATCTCGTATTTTTACTCCCAGCTCCTCTCTCCGATTTCTGCTCAAATATCCGACAAAGCCACTGAATTGGATACGCTCAAGCCCGTAATCCTTGCATACCCTAGCCGCCCTGATTCTAACCCTGTCGTCCTGGATGTCGTAAAAAACGTAAACCAGCACCTCTCCTGGCTTCCCGATCAAATCGAGAGCGTCCATGCCGGTTTTGATCATGTCCTGCTTTTTGACGATCTTTGCCATTTCACCACTAATGCTGTTCTCACCAGAAGAAAGAATCATCCTCCGGATCGATAATGTCTTTTATCTTCCTCCTTATTCCAGCGGTAAGCCGCTTGTCGGAAAGCATGTCCGCCAGAGGCTCTCCAATCACCTCCAGTGGGCAATAGCGAAAAAATCGAAAAATCGCAGATATCCATTGGCGGGTTGTATTGTTGGAAGGCGTGCGCCGGAGGTCCTCAATGACACACATAGCAACCGCTGCCTTATCCTTCCAAAAATCCAGTTGTCTGAGAATCTGTATTTTCAAAGGTACAGGCAGATATGATGCGCAATCAACACACGTCTTTTCCATTCCATTTCTCCCCCTCTGTGCCCCATTACCACCTCTTTGTTCCCGATTTACTGCCATCGCATACTCAATCCGCAGGCACCCGGCGATCTTGGCTACCAAAATGCCCGGCACCATAAACCAATTGTTATATTTCATGTAAAGAATCCCTGACCAAAATGGGGGTTTCGATGACATGAAATATAACTCATCAACCTTAATACCCCCGTGCGCCCTTTCCCCTGTTCCAGATCTCGTTCAGCAGCAACGCCGCCCCATCAAAGGCGATCAGGTGCCGCCCGCATTCAAACACCGGCAAGCGCCAATCCACATCCCTTGCCCCCGCAATTTTATGACCATCAGTTCTGTATCAACAATTCAATTAGGCTGCATGGGATCGAAGTCAAAGGTTGAGATCTCCAGCCAATTTGGATGGGATTCCCCAGCCGCGATGGTATTCTGGAAGCGAGAACTTCAGTTTGATTTTCCCTTCTTGCCGTATGAAGCACGTTTTTCTTTGACCTCGAACCCTATCTTTTTCCTTTCCTTTTTCGGCGGCGCCATGAGCTGCCGGATGGCCTCGAAGATAGCCTCGATTTGTTCATCATGGTCGGCGATGCGTCCTTCAATCTCTTCAAACTTGCAGGCCAACTCTTTGTGGGTCTTCAGCACCTCCCGAAGTTTAACAAACGATCTCATTATCTCGATATTAACCTGTATTGCTCTCTTGCTTCTCAAGACGCTTGAGAGCATAGCAATACCCTGCTCTGTGAAAGCATATGGCTTTGCCCTCCGTGCCCCTCCCCAACTTGAAGTCACAATTTGTGACTTCAAGTTTTCAAACTCCCCAGCCGAAAGTTGAAACATGAAATCTTCAGGGAAGCGGTCAATATTTCGCTTGACCGACTGCATCAGCACTTTTGGTTCTACATCATAGAGAACCGCCAAATGTGAACTCAGCATGACTTTCTGGCCCCGGATCATGTAAATGACTTTTTCAATTTTTTCAGCAGGAATAACCGAGGTTGCTTGTTTCACGTTGAAACCTCCATCGAAGGATAAATTCAAAAGCAGTACGGGATTATACTTCACCTATTTTCTTCTCTCCAACACGCTCCGCGGCACATAGATCCGGTGCCTGCCGGAGAAAACGAACCAGTCTTCCACCGATCACCAGCCTGGAGCAATGCCCTCACCACATTGGCGTCACTTCTTTCGTGGCGCATGTGGAGATTCACACAGTTTTCCATAACATTGAGAACACTCCCGGCAAGCGATTCAAAACCCAGGAAATGACAAAGCTCAGGGATGATCTCCCGGGTGAGTTGGGGGTCCACATCCGAAACATAGGCCCCCTTGCCAAAAATATATTTCTGCCATTCCGGTCTCTCTTTTCCGACATCGTGGGCGATGACCGACGTGGCCAGAATCATTTCTTCATTTTCGGAAAGACCGAAATGCTCTGATTTACGAAGGATAGGAAACAAAGAGAGAAATGCGTCCAGTTCCACCATCGTGTGTTCGAAAAGGCTTTGCTCGAAATCACGACGCTTCGCGATGAGCCCTTTCCATCCGCGCAACATCATCCATTCTGCAGCCTTTGACTTTATGTCATTCTGGACCATTAATAGCCTCTAAAATAAAATTGGAAAAACATGCCGGTCCGGACGGAAATATATGTGCGGGCCTTAAAAGGTTTCTAAAGGTTTCTACGCGGGTCGCCTTAATGAGGGCGATCGATCAGGTACCAGGTTTCGAGGGTACCGAAATGCTTTGGACAGGGCTACACTCGTGATTCCGTCCGTTGCTACGATATATCTAAACAAAGGATTATGTTTTGTCAATACGGAAAAGTATTTGTCAAAAATTGACTTTAGGTAGTAAAAAAAAATAGTTATAAACGATGTACTATTTTTTGTGCAACTTTGAACAAAAAATATGAATATGGATCGAGTCCCCGTGCAAGAAAGTCCCTGATTCTTTCCCTGCCCATAAATTGGTACCCGAGAAAAGACCATTTTACTTACAATTGTCGAGGGAAAACGGCCTATAATAATTGCTGTTCCTTGAGCAGCGCCATGGAGCGCTGCCCGATCGTCGTCACGCGGCTCAAGGCCTTGGTCAAATCATGTAGAACCTCGATCCCAACGCCGGAGTTGATCATCGTCGCCGCCTTTTCGACCGCCTCCCTCACGTCCTTCCAGCCCGAATCCGGCGCCACCCTTTCCGAAAGCTCGACATCATGAATCATCAAATTAAGAAAAGCCCCCACGGCCTTCTCCGCTCCCCGCTTTTCCATCCCCTGGAAATCTTCAGACATCTGGAGGACGCTCGAAAGCCATATAAGCCCCGCCTTGATCTTTTCGCTCTGGGAAAACGCCATGATCGCTTCACCGTTCGTCATTTCGATAAACCTCACTGTGTGATTTTAATGTAATGCCGCTGCAGTTTCATTCACTTCTCTGAACAGGGTGCTTATGTCAATTGTTTTTCGGATGGGACAGGCCTTGATTTTGGAACCGATAATATTGATACTGCAACCTGTTGTGGATATCACTGAGACATCCCACGGTGGTGAGATTTGTCGTTTAAGAGAAAAAAACAGGAGTTTTCGATGGCCGAGATACCGCGTGTTCTGACCGATAGACTGATCGTTCTGGGGCACGATTTGTTCCTGACCTACCTGGTCAAAGGAAATCCATGCACATTGCTGGATTTGGGAGTAAGCGCCACGGTTCCCCTGATAGAACGTCAACTGGACGAACTTGGCTTCAAAAAAGAGGACATCGGAAACCTCGTGGTACTTCACGCCCACTGGGATCATGTCTGCGGCCTTCCGTACATGCGAAAACTTTTTCCTGGAGCAACCGTGCTTGGTTCTTCCAAGGCGCAGGAGTTGCTATCCAAACCGAAAATCGTCAGCCGGTTCAGAAAAAATGACGAGCGTTATTGTACCTATTTAAAAAGGAAAAACCTTTTTTCCGAGCTTCCCGATTTCCTCGAATACGACACGATGGCCGTGGATCAAATTATCCAGGACAACGAAACACTCGACCTGGGCGGCGTGAAAATCCGGTTTCCGGCAACTCCCGGCCACAGCCCCTGCAACCTTTCAGCACACATACCCTCCGAGAAATCGACGATCGTCTCCGACGCGGTCGGCTGCTATGATCCGCGCACGGACGAGGTGCTTCCCCTTTTTTTCCAGAGTTTTCAAAAAACCCTCGAATCCATAGGCATCCTGGAAGGACTGGATGCCCGCCTTGCGGCCCATTGCCACGATTCGGACATGATATTTTCGTGCCCGGATGTCGTCGCCTTTTCCTACCGGCGTATCCGAGAAGAATTAATGCGGTTGAAGGGTGAAATTAAAAGGATGGCCCGGGACGGGTGCAGCAACGCCGAGTTGGAAGATAAACTTTTCAGGGAAACCTACCGCAGTTTCATCACCCGGATGTATCCGCCCGATTATATAAGAAGGCTCGCCCCGCTTTTGTTGAAAGCGCTCGACAAATAGCCGGCATCGGATGTTGACCGGCGACCATTTCGACCCCGATACCGATCCCGACCCCGACGCCGTTAAGTACTTCCAACGAACGCATCGATACCGACCTGACGGGAAAACCAGGACGGGCGTTCAGGGGCGAATAAAAAAACGCCATTTGCAGAACATGTCTTCGGGGTGCGGGTCAGGAGGCGCGAAAAGGCATTCGACACGGATGGATTCATCAACCGCGGCGGCTATACCTTCGAACTCCCCCCGATGCATCTCCTTGCAATTATATTCTCCCTGCCCACGCCTGATTCTTGCCACCTGGGTCGGACAAGAAGGAACCGAAAGCAGCACTTCGTTCTCTTTTTCCTCAATTTGATATCCCACGAGAATGCACCAAGGAAACAGCTTCAAAACTTTCACGAACCCTGAAAGCCCCTTCTCTTCGATGCCGAACCGGGAGATAATATCTTTCGCACCCATTCCGGCGACCCGGCCCCAAACTTCTTCGTTTATGGATTCCGCAGTCTGCTGCCCGTAATGCTCGCTCACACGGATGAACCAAAATGCATCCACCACCCGGTAATGCCACAACAAAAAACTGAGATAATCACGAAGGCCTTTCTCATCCATTTTTTCAAGAATATCCAGATCCATTCCTTAGCCCTCCTTTTTTTCTCCTTCACCGATCTCAGCAACCAGCTCGCGTGAATGAACCTGGAACCACGCTTTAAGCACCGCATGGGCCAGGGTGGCGAGCGGGATGGCGAAAAAAAGCCCCCATATTCCCCAAATACTTCCGAATACCAGCACCGCCGATATAACCGCTACCGGGTGCAGGTTTACCACCTCGGAGAGAAGAAGCGGCGCCAGCAGGTTTCCGTCCAGGAGCTGTAAAACCGAATAAGCAAGCAATGCATAGGCCAGATCCGCCGAAAGACCCCATTGATAAAAACCGATCAAGGTCACCGGGAGGTACATAACCGCCACCCCTATGTAGGGGACGATAACTGAGATGCCGACGAAAAAAGAAAGAAGCAATGCGAAATCCATCGCAAGCAAGGTGAATGTGACGTAGCTCGCCGCCCATACAATGATGATTTCCCAGATTTTGCCCCTCACATAATTGCTAACCTGCTGGTTGACTTCGTGCCACACCGATGTAGCGAGGGCTACATTTTCCGGAAGTAAATTCTTTATCCATCCGATTAAAGAAGATTTATCTTTAAGGAAAAAAAACACCAGCAACGGTACGAGGATTATATATATCAGGAACTCAATCAAACCACGCACAGAGGCCACAGAAACAGACAGCAACCTCTGCCCTAGCCTACTTAATTCGGGACCGAAAAATTCTATTATTTGCCTGATCTGCTCCTCGGTTATCACCTCGGGATATCGATCCGCCAGATGGAGCAACTCTCGCTGCCCCCTTGAAACCATCGCCGGCAGCCGTTGAAGAAGATCCCCCACCTCGCGTGAAAGAAGCGGAAAAAGCCCTAACAGAAGCACCAACAGGCATGCCATGAAGACAAGAAAAACGGCAAGCACCGCGATCCTTCTTGGCACTTTCAGGCGCTGAAGCGGACCCACCATTCCGTCGAGCAGGTAGGCAATGACCATACCTGCAAAAACAGGCAGCAGAGCATTTCCCAGCAGGTAGATGAAGCCGAAGATCAGCAGCAGGAGGAAGCCCAGGATGAAAATCTGCGGATCATACAGATACCGCTGCGCCCAGCTTTTGATCACATCCTTCATGTTTGTGCATTCTCCGTGGCTATCCAACCCGATCACAGGTCCTTTCTATTACGGAAAGCTCCCGGCCGACGGGCCGTTCTGTCTGCATCAATATAATAACAACCGTGTTTGTCAAGAAGTTTTAACGATTAACCAGGATATCGCACCTCAGGGCCGGGAAACAGTCTCCCTGACGCGCGACATGAGCAGCACCGCAACGATGCTCATGAATAAACAGATTACAAAGCTGTGAGTATACACGCCGGTTGTATCAGCCAGGAAACCGCCCACCCAATGCACAACCACCGCACCGAGACCATAAAAAGGTGTCCAGGCGCCGATTACCGTGGCCATGAATTCCTTCGGGAAATAATCCCCGGCGCATATCCCGTAAAGTGGGAAAGTGGCGCCGTAAAAGGTAGCCATCACACCGATGGATAAACACAGGAGCGCCCATGAACCCGCCGCCAGAAGGATAGCAGCCAAGCTTGCGGCTATAACACCGTTGGAAATCATGATGGTTTTCCTGCGGCCAAGCCTGTCCGATAGAGGCAGGATGGTCAATACACCGATCGCCTGGCACGCCCCGTGGACCGTCGCAAGCAGGCTCGCCCTTTCCATCGGAATTCCCAGCTGGTTCACAGCATAGTCCACCATGAAGGTTGTTATTCCGTAAAGGGCGTAGGCGATGCAGAAGTATGACAAGCCTATCAACCAGAACCGGGCGCTCCGGAATATGGCGGGCAAGTGGTCCAACTTTGTATGTGAAGGCACGGGTGCCTTCGTTGTATCTTTATGGGCGCCGTCTCCCCAGGGTGAAAGACCCGACGTTGCCGGGTCGCTTCGAAGAAAAAAACCGTTTCCCGCCGTCATGAAAAGGGCGGCGGCGCCCAGGAAAAACCACGCATAACGCCAGTCGAAGTGTCCAAGAATCCATGGAAAAGCGAGCCCGATGGAAGCAAAACCCAGGCCGTAGCCGGTGGAAAGTATTCCCACCGCAAGCCCCCTTCGGCGCGGCGCGAACCAACGCTGCACCACTGTAAGCACCGGTGTCCAAATGCCTGTTGCACCGAGCCCCGTAAGGCCGAAAAAAAGACAGGCCGATAAAAGGCTGTCGGCCGTGCCCATCAACCCAACACCCATTGCGAGGATAAAGATGCAAATGGTTATCACGCGCCTGGCGCCGTAGCGATCGGTAAGGTACCCGGTAAAAGGGGTGAGAGAAATATATATCAGCAGGTAAGCGTTAAAAATGGTGCCGCCGGCCGCACGCCCGAGATTCAAGGCTTTCAGCATCTCGGGCATTATGACTCCGTAGCCCAGCCGAATGGAGTAATTAATGAAAAGGGTTACAAAACAAAGCGCGAGCACGATCCAGGCCCTGTGAAGCCGGCTGGCAGGATTCAATTGCCTCCCCTTTCCCCGGGTACAGGAAGTTTAAAGATCTCCGCCTGGCGCCCCCTTGCAATCGCTCATCCGGTCGATCAAAACCCGGGCCGCGTCCATGGCGAAGTACGTTATAATCATGTCCGCACCGGCCCGCTTGATCGATGTGAGGCTTTCCATCATCGTACTCACTTCATCGACAAGACCGACCGACGCCGCACCTTTTATCTGGGCATATTCTCCTGAAACCTGATACGCGGCAAGCGGCACCAGAAAACTGTTACGCGCCTCCCTCAAAATATCAAGATAAGGCAACGCAGGTTTGACGATAAGGATATCGGCACCTTCCTCCAGGTCCAGAGCCATCTCCTTGATCGATTCCCGTGCGTTACCGGGGTCCATCTGGTATGATTTTCTGTCACCGAAACAGGGCGCACAATCAGCAGCTTCCCTGAACGGGCCGTAAAACGATGAAGCGAATTTTGCGGCATAGGACATTATTATGGTATTTTGAAATCCCTCTCCGTCGAGAGCTTTCCGGATCGCCTGCACCCGCCCGTCCATCATGTCCGATGGGGCGATGATATCAGCCCCCGCCGTCGCCTGGCTGAGTGCGGTTTTGGCCAAAAGCTCGATCGTGGCGTCGTTATCCACCGAGCCGTCCTTAATGACGCCGCAGTGGCCGTGGTCGGTATACTCACACAGGCAGGTGTCACAGATGACACAGATATCGGGACATACGCTCTTGATTTCTGCCACCGCCTGCTGCACACCGCCGTCATCGGCCCAAGCCCCTGAGCCGACTGCATCCTTTTTCGACGGAAGCCCGAAAAGGATCACGGCTTGAACCCCGAGCCGGTAAGCTTCCTGCGCAGTTTCGGCGGCAAGCGAAGGGCTCAAGTGGCAGCATTCCGGCATGCTTTTAATCGGCTGTCTGTAAGTCTTATCAACGCCGTCGACCACAAAAAGCGGCAGGATGAAATCATGCGGCGTCAACACCGTTTCACGTACCAGCCGCCTTATCGTTGCGTTTCTTCTCAATCGCCTTGGTCTGTCAATAGGAAAAGCCATTTCAACCCCGTTTCAAGCAACGCCGATTTCTTCGTCGGTCAGGTAGCAGGCCGGATCCGGAGCCCAAAGGTCGCCTGTAACCGCCTCGGCCCGGACCCTGAAATTACCGCCGCATACGTTGAGCCAACGGCAGGCGGCACACCTGCCTGTTACATACTGCCTTTTGTCCTTGAGTTTTTTCATCAGCGGGTTTGAAAGATCTGTCCATATCTCGCTGAAAGACCTATCACGCACGTTTCCAAACGCTGTGTGCCTCCAGAATTGATCGGCGTAAACGGTGCCGTCCCAGCTTACACAACCGATACCACGACCGGAATTGTTGCCTTCGTTCATTTCGAGAAGTTCCAGCACCTCCGGAGCCCTCGGGTTCCCTTCGCGCAGCATCCGGAGATAGAGATAAGGACCATCGGCGTGGTTATCCACAGTGAGGATCTCTTTGGGCATTCCCCTGTCGTGCAGATCCTTCGTTCGGTCGATTATCAGATCCACGACCCGCCGGCTTTCACTGTGACTGAGATCCTGTTCCACCAATTCCGAACCTCTTCCTGCATATACCAGGTGGTAAAAACAGGCCCGCGGAATATTATATTTTTCGAGCAGATCGAATATCGCCGGTATTTCCATGGCATTCAACCGGTTGATTGTGAATCGCAGCCCCACCTTCAGCCCGGCTTCCCGGCAGTTTTCGATGCCCTTCATGGCGGCGGCGAACGCCCCCCGCCTTCCCCTGAATTTGTCGTGGACTTCCTCCATGCCGTCCAGGCTTACACCCACGTAAGACAATCCCACATCTTTAAATTCAAATGCCTTGTCACGCGTAATCAGGGTACCGTTGGTGGATATCACGGCCCTCATGCCACGCTTCACCGCATAGGAGGCGAGTTCCGTGATATCAGGGCGCATGAGCGGTTCTCCGCCTGAAAATAGCACGACAGGCACACCGAAATCCGAAAGATTATCGAGCAGCCCCAACGCCTCCTGGTGGTTCAACTCCTTCTCGCCGGCCTTCTCCACCGCCCCTGCGTAGCAATGTATGCATTTGAGATTGCATGCACGAGTAACATTCCACACCACCACCGGTTTTTTATCGATGGAAAACTGCAGCAGATGGGAAGGTAGCTCCCCTGACCTCCTCTGGTAACGGAGAGCATCGGACGGCTCCACCGTTCCGCAGTAAAGTTTTGAAATTCCGATCATTCAGGCCTCTTCCCCGGCTTCGTAAACCGACTGATCCTCCTGCCGGTAGTATTGTTTTATCAGTTTGTTAATGTAAAATTCCATATCTTTCACGGCTTCGTCGTTTATCACGAAATCCTGGATTCCGGCACGATCTTTTACCAGCTTCAAGCCATATTCCAAACGTTTTACCACCTGGAGGGCCAGTGCCCCAGCCTGTTCGCCGGTAACGATAGCCTGTTGGATGATCTCTTCAACCGCAGTCTCATCGAAAGTCACCTGCAGGTCCATTTCTTTGCGCATGGCCGATTCCTGCTCTTTGACCTGTTCGTACATCGCGACGAATTCTTCGAATGCACGATTCAAATCAGAACAAATTTTCAAATAGAGTTCAGCGACCAGCTCCATTTTCCGTCTGCTCAGCGCAACGCCCGACGGATGCCTGAAGTCTTCTATCCTGGACTCCATGTAGGATATAAGGCGGTTCGTTTCATCAGCAGCCTCCGCATCAAAGCGGTGTTCGTAATCCGCCTCGTGGTCGTGCTCTATCATATCGGCCAAAAATCCTTCCGGGTCCTTTACCAATTCCGCCGTCACAAGCAGTTTCTTGAAACCGGTTGAGGGGAGCCTCTTTTCAAAGGGTATCAGCACCCTTTCTATCGCGCTTACGATACCCCGCGCACCGGTTTTTTCAGCGGAAGCCATCTCGGCTATCATTTCAAGGGCTTCCTTTTCGAACTTGATGTCTATCCCGTATGCTCTGAAATCCAGCCGCTTACTGATGATGATCGGGTTGTTCGGGTTTGACAGTATTTCGAAAAGATCTTCCTTCGTCAACTCATCAAACACCACGACGACCGGAAGCCGACCCACGAATTCGGTTTCAAAACCGAATTCTATAAGGTCCTGCGCTTTAACTTCCTTCAAAATTTCCCATGGAATTTCGGACGACCGCACATCGGCTTCGAACCCGATCCCCTGTTTCTGCAGCCTGCGTCGGATTATTTCCGCCAGATCACCGAAAGCGCCGCTCATAATAAACAGTATATTTCGCGTGTTTACAACCTGCTTTTCCTTTTTCCCGGTTCTTCTGAACTGTTCGATAGCCTGAATCTGGGAAACCGGATCATGTGGAACCTTCAGATCAACATCGGTTTCCTCCATCGGTTTCAGCAACGCCCTCTGTACACCGGTCCGGGAAACGTCATGCCCTACGATATTTCTGGACGATGCGATCTTGTCTATTTCATCAATGTAAATTATCCCGTTTTCAGCGGCCGCGATATCATCTCCCGCTTCATAAACGAGGTCTCTCACCAGATCCTCGATGTCACCTCCGACATATCCTGTTTCACTGAACTTGGTGGCATCTCCCTTAACGAACGGAACTCCCAGTTTCTGGGCGATAAGCTTCACTATATAGGTTTTTCCGACGCCGGTGGGCCCGATCATCAAAACATTGTTCTTGATCATCCCCACGCCTGCGTTCCTATCCTTGCCGCCTACGGCGTTGAAATGAGCTATACGATTGAAATGAGTACAAACCTTAGTTGAAAGAACAGCCTTTGCATCATACTGCTTGACCACGAAGCGTTCAAGATAGCGTTCGAGATCCTCGGGCAGCAAGTTGAAATCACCGTCGCTCTCTTCAGATTTACCCCTGTCTCCTCCAGAGGATTCAGTGCTTGGGAACACCATGGGCGAAATAATTTTCACCCTGTCCCCGTATTTTTTAGACAGGTACTCACTTAACTCTTTTTCAAGTTCCTTTTGATCGGGGACCTTTTCCGTTGAGTTTGAAGAGTCTCCCGTTAAAATTTCTTTTCTCATGATACTCCTTTCTCAGGCGTCGTCGTTTATCCTAAATAAACGCACCGGAGATCAAAAAAACCATCCGGAGCCCAGCCTGGCAGCACCCGCCGATTATCGACCGGTGCTGTTTAAAGAATATATCCATTCACCGGCACTATTTCAACCCGGGCTACCAGCCAGTCGAGCAAGCGACTCAATGGGCTGTGCATGAGAAAAAACATGGACCGGACAAATCGCGGTTGAAAACCGCTCCCACAGTGTCCTGCCGTGGTTTTTTTATCTGTGGGAGCGATTTGTTATCGCGATGTGACTCCCATGCAGGTGCGCCGGAAATCGCGGTTGAAAACCGCTCCCACAGTGTCCTGCCGTGGTTTTTTTATCTGTGGGGGCGGATTGTATCCGCGATCGTAAGTCGGGGTTCCAATCCCGTGACTATCCTGTGACTATCCTGTTGACTGTAGTCGGCTATTCCATTAGGCTTTGGTTCGTTAAAATAGAGCCCGGTCCCGACAAGATCCGGGTTAAACGCTTTGAGCCCATTTTCATGGTAAAAGTCCAGGAGAAAATATGACATCGAGGCTTGAGATCCGCCTCAAGAGGCACCTGGCGGACGCCGAGGGGCTTTCAATCCGGCGAAAGTCGAGGGAATATTTCGGTTTTGAAGTTGAAGACATACGGACGATTCGGGTGTTGACCATCGATATCGATCTGGCCGAAGCCGACATGGAGCGCATCCGGACGGAAATTTTCACCAACCCCGTCACCGAAGAATCTTCATTCAGCCCGATCGCATCTTCATTCAACTGGTTGATATGGGTCGGATTCCGCGCCGGAGTAAGAGATACCGCAGGCAGCACCGCCGCAGAGGCGATCGAGGACTTGCTTGGCATCAACATAAGCCACGGCCAAACGGTTTATTGCTCCAGACTTTTTGAAATCAAGGGTAAACTCAATGCCTCCCAGGCCGAAATCATCGCGAAAGATCTTCTCGCGAACGACCTGATCCAGCAATGGAAAATTTACCGGCCGAAAGACTGGGACCAGGAAAAAGGCATCGGTTTTCCAGTCCCAAAGGTTTTTCTCAACCGCACTCCCCGGGTGCGCACAGTCCCGATCAACAGTGACGAAGAACTCAAGAAGCTTTCGGCCGAACGGAACCTTGCACTGCATGACAGGGACATCCCCGTGATAAGGCGGTACTTTCTCCGCAACGACGTGCACGATGACAGGTTGAAGGTGGGGCTTGATCTTCCAACCGATGTGGAGCTGGAATACATTTCCCAGGCGAGAAGCGACCACTGCAATCACAATACCTTCCGGGGGCTTTTCCATTACCGTGACCTTTCAACCGGGGAAACGAAAACGGTCGACAACCTGTTCAAAACATGCATCGAAGCACCGACGCTGGCGCTTAAGGAAAAATTCGACTGGGTTGTGTCCGTTCTCTGGGACAACGCAGGTGTCGGCCGCTTCGATGATGACAATTTTTACGTGATCACCGGGGAAACCCACAACAGCCCCTCAAACATGGAAGCCTACGGTGGAGCTATTACCGGCATAGTAGGGATCTATCGGGACCCGCTCGGCACCGGTAAGGGCGCCAAGCTGATTATGGGGACCTATGGCTTCTGCACCGCTCCGCGGGATTACAGCGGGGATTTGAAGCCTCATCTCCACCCCCGTCGTTTGCTCGACAGCATCATAGAAGGAGTGCGGGACGGCGGAAACAAAAGCGGTATACCCACCCCGTATGGGCAGTTGTTGTTCGATGACAGCTATCTGGGCAAATGTCTGGTGTTTGTCACAGCGCTGGGGATTATGCCGGCGAGAGTAGAGGGAACCCCCAGCCATAAAAAAACAACCACAGCTGGTGAGCTGATCGTCATGTGCGGGGGACGGGTAGGAAAAGACGGCATCCACGGCGTCACGGCTTCTTCCGAGGTATACGGCGAACATACGCCTGCGGGCCATGTGCAGATCGGGGACCCCTACACCCAGAAAAAAATGCATGACTTTCTGTTGGAAGCCAGGGATGAAGGCCTGATCGCCTTTATCACCGACAACGGCGGAGGAGGGCTTTCGTCTTCAATAGGTGAATCAGCCCGTTTCAGCAACGGCGCCCGGGTCGAACTTGACAAAGTTCCACTTAAATATGAGGGCCTGGACCAATGGGAAATATGGGTGTCGGAAAGCCAGGAGCGGATGACGGTTGCAGTCAAACCCGGAAATATTGACCGCTTCATGGAGCTCAGCCGCAAGCATGCGGTCGAAAGCACCGTTATCGGCACATACACAGATAACGGCTACCTGCACCTGCTTTATAAGGGGAACACCTGCGCATATGTAAGAATGGATCTACTGGAATCCGATTTTCCTCAATGGGAGTTTGAAGCCGAGTGGACACCACCGGCTCTTCGAGGGCTGACCGAGCCGGTGGTAACCGAGCCTTCACAACACGGCGACCTGCTTTGCTCGATGCTTTCCCGGCCCAATATCTGTTCCCGCAACTGGATCGCCCGCCAATACGATCACGAGGTCCAGGGTGGAAGTGTTTTAAAACCCCTTGTCGGGAAATACGGCGACGTGCCGAGCGATGCTGCGCTCATGCGCCCAAGGCTTGAATCAACCCGCGGAATCGCGGTCTCCCAGGCCTTGAACCCCGGCTACTCGCGGATAGATGCATATCATATGACAACAGCCGTGATCGACGAAGCGGTCAGAAAAGTGCTGGCGGTCGGCGGAAATCCACGTCATCTCGGAGGTGTGGACAACTTCTGCTGGCCGACCGTCGAATTCAACGCTTCAACCAACCCGGACGGAAAGTACAAAGCCGCTCAACTGGTACGAGCTAACTGGGCGCTCAGAGACTGTTGCCTGGCCTACGGGATACCGCTTCTCTCCGGCAAGGACAGCATGTATATCGACGGAAACCTCAGCGGGCCGTTCGGGGAAAGACGAAAGGTGTCCGGCCTGCCGACGCTGCTCTTCACGGTCTGCAGCGTTATCGAAGACGTGACTTTATGCCCTGGCATGGACGCGAAGGAGCCTGGAGATCTCGTCTACGTGCTCGGCAACACCCGGGATGAACTTGGTGGAGGAGAATTCTACCAGATGATGGGCCAGGTTGGGCTTAATGTCCCGGAACTGAAGCCGGAGGAAACAAAACCTTGTTACGAAGCCCTTCACAGAGCCATGGCCGAAGGGCTCACGGCCTCGTGCCACGCCGTGGGTCGAGGCGGGCTTGGGGTTCATCTGGCGCTCGTTGCGCTCGCGGGGGATCTGGGAATGGAGATATCGATTGAAAAAATTCCCGGTGCAGATCAACTTACCGCAAGCCGGGCACTTTATTCTGAATCGTGCGGCCGTTTTGTGATAACAGCCCCTGAATCGTCCGGCAGACGTCTTGAAGAAACCTTTAAAGGGCTTCCTCTGGGCATGATAGGCAAAATCAATGGAAAACGGCGTTTCGTCGTGAACGGAAGCGAAGGCGCGACACTTATCGATGAAACGCTGGAAAGACTGCGCGGGAGTTGGCTCTCGCCGTTCGGGGACCTGATATGAACCAAGTCAAGGCGCTGGTGCCGACAGGCTATGGACTCAATTGCGACTATGAAACCCTTTTCTGCCTTCGCCGCGCGGGAGCCGAGGCGGATCCCGCCCATATCAACGATATAATAGCCGCGGCCGGGACCGGTAAAGGCCAAACCCTTGAACAATATGACATCCTCGTGCTGGGAGGCGGCTTCAGCTGGGCGGACGATCATGGCGCCGGTGTACTCATGGCATCCAAGCTTAAAAACCACCTTGGTAACGACATCAACCGGTTTATCGAGGACGGAAAACTTATCATGGGTATCTGCAACGGGTTCCAGGTTCTCGTCAACCTGGGACTTCTCCCGGGATTCAACGGAAATTACACTTCAAGGCAGGTGGCCCTCATCGGCAACGACAGTGGAAATTTCATAGACACCTGGGTGCGGCTTAAGGTGGAGCAGGAATCGCCATGTGTTTACACGACCGGCATTTCAGAAATTGAACTGCCCGTGCGGCACGGCGAAGGAAAGTTTTATGCGTCAAATGAAATTGTGGATCGCCTGGAGGCGAATAAGCAGGTGGTGCTGAGGTACGCGGAACAAGGGGGAGAGCCTGCTGCCGGCCGGCGACCTGCAAACCCTAACGGTTCGATCCACGACATCGCAGGCATATGCGACCCTACCGGGCGAATTTTCGGATTGATGCCCCACCCTGAGGCCTTCAACCATTTCACGAATCACCCACGCTGGACCAGTATAAAAGAATTCGATAAACGCCGCGGGATAACAGACAGGCCTGAAGAAGGCGACGGCGTCGCCATATTCAGGAATGCAGTCCGCTACGTTATGAAGATAAAATGACTTCCGAAACTCTTTTAGATTTTCATTGACAGATGGGCTGGTGAAAACTAATTATAAGAGTTTATAATTTTTCGTGGAGGAGAACACCATGGCTTCCAACAGCAAAAAGCAGAAACAGAGACGGAAAAACAAGGATAAACCCAATAGCGCAAATCTCAAGGCCGACGCCAAGAGGATCGCAAAAAACAGCGAAATCCTCCGTGAACTGGCGGCCCGGGATTAATACCGACCAAATTCAAGGCGGTTTGATCTCAATCCAGAAACGCGGCGGTTTTTAACACACGCCCCAGCCGGCGGGCGATATGAATATCCATGATGTGCCTGATTTCCATACAGGCGTTTGAATTCATCTCGATTTCCGAAAAATCTCCTGCATCGCCGGCTTGAAGCAAGGATAGAAGGGATCCGGCAGCGGCGCCGAGGGACGGTGTGCCCGGAGATTCAGTCCTGCATTTCAAGCAATATATTCCGCCTTTTTCCGGGTCGAACACCGCCTTGCCTTTTCGCTGATACTCCCGTCCACAGCCGCTGCATCGGTCCAAACCAATTGCGTATCCTCCCAGCGTCATCGCCCGGGCTTCGAATACAATGCGCAGCAGCGTACGATCATTTCCGCGGTCAATAGCCCCAAGTATGTCCACAAGGAGGTTGAAAATCTCCGGAGCGGCCACCTGACCGGGAAAAAGCGCCTCGGTAAGCTCCACCAGGTAGCCAGCCAGGGAAAAAGCCTGGAAATCACCCCTGATACCCCCGTAGCCTTCGATGAGTTTTCCCGAACGGATCAAATAAAGCTCACTTGCCCGCCGGGGTTCATATTCCAGATCTACAAGAGAAAAATGGTCCAAACAGTTGACGAATCTTTTTTTGCTCTTGCGCGCGGCCTTGGCCACCCCCTTGAGCAGCCCCAAATCACTGGTGAAAAAGCTCACCAGCAAATCAGCTTCGCCGAATTCCCACGTCCTGAATATAACAGCCTTTGATCTCTGCACCGCCGGCACTTCAGCAACTCCGCAATCCCAGCCCGTTGTCTTTCGTCACGAGCCGCCATATCGGCGTCTGGTTTCAACGCGATCGATCGTCCCGTCCTCAAGAGTCGCAAACTCTTCAATGAACTCAACGTACTGCGGTTTCTTGTACCTGGCGATACGGCCCCCTACAAACTCAATCAACTCTTTTTCGGTTAACGCATGTCCCTTTTTCAGTCGGCAAACGGCCTTTATCCCCTCTTTCCATTTGGCGTCCGGAACCCCGAACACCACCACCGCCTCAACGGCGGGATGAAGCAGGATCGTCTTTTCCACTTCGGCCGGGTAGACGTTTTCGCCTCCCGGTTTGATCAGCTCTTTCTCGGCTTTTCGACCGGCGTACCACAGGAAGCCATCCTCGTCGAAGCGCCCGGTGTCTCCGGTATGATGCCAGCCTTCACGAAACGTCCTGGCGTTGTCTTCAGGAAGATTCCAATAACCTTTAAACACCATCGGCCCCCGCATGCAAATCTCACCAACCTGCCCCGGCGGAACCGGCCGGTCAAAGTCATCGAACAGCCTTACGTCCGCAAGAGGCAACGGCCTTCCCGCCGAACCGGGCCGATCGTCGTACCTGCCGAAGGTTGCAAGACAGGAAGTTTCGGTCTGGCCGTACATACTCCAGAATGTTCCACCGGTCACACGTTGGTATCGCTCGATGGTTTCAGGACTTTCGAGGCCCGTCACCGCCCTGAGCGAAGAAAGGTCTCTTCCGGATTTATCATGTTCGTCGAGGATTCCGGCGAGCATCGGGGTAAAATCCATCATAAAGGAAATCCGTTTTTCCTGGATAAGTTCCGCCGCCCTGGCCCCGTCGAATTTCGCCATATTGACGTTCAGTGCCCCGGCATGAAACGCCGCCGTCGCCATAAACAAGCCGCCTACATGAAAAAGCGGAAGGACGCTCAAGTGAACATCATCAGGACCAAGGCCGAAAAAATACGAAAAATGCATATTTGCGAACAATACATTTCCATGGCTCAGCACCGCTCCGCGGGGCCGGCCTGCGACCGCCGCCGTATGAATAATAACGAAATCATCGTCGATCGCCACATCGGCTGCATCGAACGAGGCGCCTTCATCGGTCATAATGGACTGAAGGGCGCGATACCCGTCAATCTCTTCATCAAGCCCCAGGTAAAGCTCAATACTTTCGAGCCGCCCTTCGATCTCCTTCGCCATCTGCGTGAATTCGCTGTCCAGAAACAACACCGAACACCCGGCGTCCGTAATATTAAACGCGATCTCCTCGGCGGACAAACGCCAGTTTATTGGTACCACCACAGCGCCGAGAGCTGCAGCGGCGCCGAATACAAGAAAATACTCCAAGCGATTTTTACCTAGAATCGCGATGCGGTCTCCCTTCCGCACCCCCGCCTCTCTCAGCCCCGCCGCCAGAGACCCGGACAGCTCGAAAAACCGGCTGAAGCCGACCGGGGAACCGTTCTGTTCATCGAACCAGGCATCCCTGTCTCCGTAACACAGAGCGTTTCTGGCAGCCACTGTGTAAAAATTGTTGTCATAGAGTCCCATAGGTCATACCTCTAAAAAAAGCCCCTTGCCCGGTATCCGGACAAAGGGCGGTGATTAAAATAAGATCATGGAAAAGTCGATTCGAACGGCAGCACCTTTGTTTGACCGTCATAGGCGAATGAAAAAGCCCCTTCTTTTACGGTAACCGGAACGGAGTAATCCGGCACACCTTTCCACCAGCGCTCGAGCGCATCCCATGGAGACCAACCCTTATCCTTCAACTTGAAACCGCCGGTGACCATCAAACTCAACAGGACCGACCTGGCGGTAACCATCGTAGTCGCACGCACCTGATCCGTTTTTCCGGCAGGTATCCAGTTTTCGTCCTGGGCATTTACAGTTACGACGTCGAAGTCATGGTCCAGAGCCACGGTGAACTGGATCCCCTCCAGCAGCACTGGATATGGATTTGGGTTATGAATGTTGAACAAAAAACTCATCGGAAGCGGCGCCCCGCGGTCCCCGGCCTCCCCTTTCGTAGGTTTCACCGAGGCCGCAAAATACCAGTAGCCGTCATACTGTGGGACTTCCATCATCTCGAGGCTTATAACAGGGTCCTGGAACCCGGCTTCCGCTTTTTTCTGCGCAATGACACAACCGGTAGCCACAAAAACCGAAATTACAAAAACCGCAAACATAACAGCGAATTTATTCTTCATAAAAACCCTCCTTATCGATGCACCGCCGACGTCACACCTACAGGATCCCTCACGCCACCGGAACAATTCCGGAAACAAAACGCCAGACGGACGCAAAGGGTTGGATCAGGCAAGCCATCGCTTGCGTCTCTTATAGTGTTTGACCTCTCGGAAACTCTTTTTTTTACCCTTTTCTCCCAGGCCGAGATAGAAATCTTTTATGTCCTCGTTTTCTCTTAAAACTTCAGCTGCATCATCCATCACGATCCTGCCGTTTTCCATAACATACGCATACGGAGCGACATTCAAAGCCAGTTTCGCGTTCTGCTCCACGAGAAGGATGGAGATACCCTGATCCTGGTTGAGCTTCATGATGATGTTGAAGATTTCATGGATCAACATCGGTGCAAGCCCCATGGAAGGCTCGTCGAGCAGTACGAGCTTGGGCTCGGTCATCAGCGCCCTGCCGACTACGGTCATCTGTTGTTCTCCACCGCTGACGAAACCGGCGGTCTCGTTTCGCTTCTCCAGCAGCCGGGGGAAATAGTGGTATACAAGACCCAGCTTGTCTTTGACACTCCCGGTTTTACGGAGATGCGCCCCGACTTTCAGGTTCTCTTCGACGGTAAGGTGTTCGAACACCCTGCGTCCCTCGATCACCTGTACGATGCCCTTCCTGGCGATGTCGGCGGCGTTGGCGTGGTGGATGTACTCGCCTTCGTACATAATGCCACCATCGCTCACCTCACCGTCTTCGGTTTTTAGGAGCCCCGAAATCGCCTTGAGCGTCGTGCTCTTGCCGGCGCCGTTGGCGCCCAGAAGCGCAACGATGCCGCCACGGGGGACTTCTATTGAAACTCCCTTGAGCACCAGAATCACTTCATGGTACTTCACTTCAATGTTCATAATCTTCAAAATGGCGTCAGATTTCTCCACGTCCTGCCTCCAAAGGTAGAGTCCCGGCTATCACCAACCGAGCCATTCCTTTTCCCACTTTTCCGGCCACCGCTCCTTGAGGTCGATTCGAGCGACTTCCTGGAACTTCCCGTCTTTCCATTCCTGGATCAGGCAACCGGTGGTGGGCCTGTGGTCAGTCGGGGTAAACGTAATCGGGGATGCTCCGAGACCGATATCGAAATTTTTCAAGGTCTCAAAGCCTTTTTTCATAATTCCGGGGCCCGAAAGGTCTCCGGCGTTGTCCGCACGGATCATCGCCTCCCAAAGAAGGAGTGCATCGCCCCATGCCTGGACGGTACGAATGAGCCGTTTTTTCTCCGGCACGCCCGGGTTATATTTTTTCGCCGATTCCACGACAGAGTCCATGTTCTTGTAATCCTGCCCGAAAAACGCACATGGGGTGGCGCCCATGGCTCCTTCCGCCGCTTCGCCGGCGAGCCTGGGCAGGTTTTCATCGAACCCCCAGTTGTTCAGGATCCAGTCCGCACCGAGCTCCAGAGCATAAGCATCTCTCATTGTGGCGGAAACAGACATCGTGGTGTTGCCGTGCCATACGACATCGGGCTTGAATTCTTTCAGGGCCATGATCTGGCTCTTGGTGTCGAGCGCGAAAAGCGACACGTCTTGATCTTCGCCGATCTCGAAGCCAAGAAGCTGTGCGTGATCCTTGATAGCTTTTATCGGCGCACTACAATAAGGGGAAGCAAACATATATGCGCATGCCATGCGCGGTTTCCGCTTTCCATAATCCTGGTGCTGGGGCCATTTTTTGTCAAACCACGCTGTCAGCGCCGCTCGGGCGTTGGTGGAGTAATCCGATGAAAAGAAGAGATTGTATGGCGTTTTTGACGGGTCCGTAAGATGCGCGGAATAGGAAGCCGAAACATAGGGTATCTTATCCTGGTTCACGGTGGCTGAAAGCGCTTCTGTGTCTCCAGTGCCCCATCCCATAATAGCGATCACCCCCATACGTTTCAAAAGCTTGTATTTCGTGATCGCTTCGGGGATGCGGTATCCGTAGTCGAACCAGGTGTACTTGATCTTTTTGCCGTTGACCCCACCCTGTTCATTGATGTACTTGAAAGCTTCGACCATCCCCAGGGCATAATCCTTGCCGACATCGGAAGTACCGCCCGTCGTGTCCATAATCCCGCCGATTCTTATGTCTTTGGCATAGACTGCGGCGACATTAAAAAAGAACATCACAGCTACCAGAATCACAAAAATAAAACATTTTTTTATCATCTCTCCCCCCCCTTTATCTGTTATCCCCATTTGCCGACTCACTGCCTTTAGCTCCGTATCAAAGCTTTTTCCCACCTCCCTTCTAATACGAAAACGGCCAGAGATTGAAATAATTTCGCCCCTGCCACCAGCGGTAAGCCAGCCCGTTCGGCTCGTAGATCAAAAAGGCGCATATCGCAAGCCCGAAGGCCATGTCCTTGATATAGGCGAAATCCATGAGCAATTTCGGGAAATAATCCGAGAGGGGAATCATAGCTATCTGGAGAAGTTCCATGATCACTACCATAAATATGGATCCGAACACCGCACCCTGTATCGAACCAACCCCACCTATCAAGATAACACCCACCAGCCACAAGGACCAGAACCACGGAAAATGTTCCGGGCTCAACGCAGCGGTGTTGCTGACCCAGAAAGCACCAGCAACCCCGGCAAGGAAGCCGGCCATAAAAAAAGCGGTCAATTTGTACCACACGACATTAATGCCGAGAGCCTCGGCGGCGATGTCGTTATCGCGTATCGCGACCCAGGCCCTTCCGGGTTTTGACCGGAGTAAATTTGCAAACACGATAATCATAAGCGTCAGAAGCACCGCCATGAAATAGTACACACTAACCTCGCTGTCCAACACCCAAGGTCCCACCTTTATCGTTCCCGGGGGTAGAGAGAATGCCTGCCCCCTGCCTCCTATCTGGCTGACGTACTGCGTCAAGATGAAATCCACGGTGATGAATTGGGCGGCCATGGTGGTTAAAATCAGATAGAAGCCTTTGACCTTCGCCGACGGAAGCCCGAAAAGCACACACCACAATCCACCCGCTACCCCTGCGAAAAGAACGCTTATAGGATAGGCCAAGCCCCAGTCCAGAAACAGCTGCGGCCACGGAAACTGAAGAACCAGCATCGTGCTGGTATACGCACCCACCGCTATAAATGCTGCATGCCCCAAAGTTATCAGTCCGGCGTAACCGATGAGCAGCTGGACGCCCAGGGCACCCATCGCCGTATAGCCGACCATCGTGCCGACGCCCACCCAGTATTCAGGAATACCCAGAGGAATACCGACGAAGACAACCAGAAGAAGCAGGATCATTTTGCCTTTTACAAACCTGGTTTGCCACCAGCCCTGATCCTTTTCGTAATTTTCGTGATAATCGCCGCAAGGCAACCATACTCTGGACATAGACCCACCTCGAACCCTTTTTGAATAATGACTCGGAGTCCTCCGGACACCTCTGCTCCCAGAACTTTCGGGCGAACATCAGACAACCGGACGGACCTGCATTAAACCCTTTCGATTTTCTCCCATCCCCACAAACCGTAGGGTTTGAACAGTAGAAAAACAGCCATAAAGGCGAAAGGCACAATCTCCTTGACACCTCCAGGAAAATACCTGTCCAGATAGGTGCCGGCGAGGTTCTGCAACAGCCCTATCACGATGCCTCCCACGATCGCGCCGGGTACCGAGTTCAGCCCCCCGAGCACCACGGCGGGAAGAACAAGCAAACCCAGATAGCCGACGGAGACATTTATACCGTTAATATTTCCCAGGAGGGCACCGCCCACCCCGGCGCTCATGAAAGCTATCGCCCATGCGGCGGCATACACAAACCTGGCGCTCACGCCCAGCGACAAGGCGGCGGTTTCGTCGTCAGCGGTGGCCTGCATCGAAAGCCCCCACCTGGTGTACTTGAAGAAGCACACGAAAACCACAAGAAGCACCAGGGCGAGAATGAAGGACCACATATAGACGGGGGAAATTCTCAGCAAACCCAGGGTAATCGGTTTGATCGGGAAGACGGGCGGGGTGAACACCCTGGTGTCGGTGGCCCATATGAACTGCACCAGGCCTTTGAAGAAAAACGAGAGGCCCACGGTGACCATTATCACCGCCAGGATGGGTTCCCCTATCAGTTTGTCCAGAAAAATCCGCTCCGTCAATATCCCCAACACGATACCGACCAGCAGTGTAAATACGACCGAGAGAATGAACGGGACACCCCATTGATAGAAAGTGAGGGTCACGTAGGCCCCGATGATTGTCAACTCCCCCATCGCCAGGTTCAAAACCCCGGAACATTTATAGATAAGAACCCAGCCAAGGGCAACCAGGGCATAAATACCCCCAACCATCAACCCGGTGGTCACTGTCATCAAAAACAATTCCATATCACCCCTCCGGCACTTTTTTCACCCGGTTCCGGGTAAAACTTCAAAGCGGTATTGTTCGGATTCCCAAATCGGTTTTTATTCGCTGCTCCCGCCCGTCCTCGTATGTTATCGTGGTATCCATATACACCGTATCGAAGTCGGAATAGAGTGCATCGACAATATCCTTGTACCGCTGCTCGACGAAGGCCCTGCGCAGTTTACTGGTTCGGGTCAGCTCTTCGTCGTCCGCGTCGAACACCTTGTAAAGATTGACAAACCGGTATATACGGGCCGGCTCCGGAAGATCCCTGTTAGCCTCTTCGATCTGTTTCTGCACAAGATCGTACACCTCGGCTTTCTGGGATAGCTCATGGTAGCTGGTGTAATTGAGCTTTCGTTCGTCGGCCCATTTCCCAACGACCGAATAATCGATGCACATCACCGCGCAGATATAATCACGCTTGTCTCCTATCACCCATGCTTCCTGGATGAACGGGCTGAATTTCAGGCGTGTCTCGAGGTACTGGGGTGAAAAAGGCCGGCCGTCCCGCAATGTCATTACATCCTTCGACCGGTCGAAAACGACAAGGTGACCGTCTTCGTCGATAAACCCCCTGTCGCCGGAATAAAGCCATCCGTCGATCAGCGATTTTCGTGTGGCCTCGTCGTTTTTGTAGTAACCCTGAAACACCGAAGGACTCCGGCAGATTATCTCTCCTTCATCGGTGATACGAACCTCGGTTTCCGGAATCGGGGTGCCGACGGTATCGAATTTCACGTCGCCGTCCCGGTGTACGATGGAGATGCCTGCTATCTCGGTCTGACCGTAAATTTGCTTCAAATTCACGCCGAGAGCATGAAAAAACCTGAAATGATCAGGCCCCATGGCCGCGCCGCCGGTATAGCAATGCCTCAACCGTGAAAGACCCAGGTGGTCTTTCAACTTCTTTTGCATGGTCACATATGCAATCCAGTTCAAAATCCGCCAGGTAGAAGGCACCGTCCTGCCCTCGAATTTCATGTCCGCGACCCTGTATCCGACCTTGGTTGCGAAGCGGTATATAATGCGTTTTATCCAGGATGAGTCTATGTGGCGCACCTGGACGCTTCTGGTCATTCCTTCATACAGCCTCGGAGGAGCAAACATAACATGAGGCCCGATTTCCCTTATGTTATCCTGGGCGGTATCCGGCTCTTCAGGAAAATTGATCGTGTAGCCGACCTGAAGGCCGCATGAAATGGACATCATCTGTTCTCCTATCCATGCAAAAGGAAGATAGGAGACAAAATCATCGGTGTCGTAACACGGATCCACGGCCATCAGGTTCCGCCCCATCGTCAGCATGTTCCAGTGGCTTAACAGCGCACCTTTAGGCAGAGCAGTCGTTCCGGAAGTGTAAAACAGGAGGCAGATGTCATCTCCATTGCCTTCCTGGACCAAGCGATCGAAAAGGCCGGGGTCTTTTTCATCCAGCTCCCTGCCCATCTCCCTAACCCTGTCCTGGCTTACCAAAAAATCCTGGTGATAATTCCGCATGCCTTTCGGATCGTCCCAGATCACCCATTTGAGACCGGGGCAACTTTCCTTGATGGCCAGCGCCTTATCTACCTCCTCCTGGGTCTCACCGACGAAAAACTTGGCATCCGAATGATCGATGATGTATTTGACCTCTTCCATCATGCAGTCCTGGAAAAGCCATACCCCCACCCCACCGGCGCAGAGAGCCGCCATCTCGGCCCACAAACCTTCGGGCCGGTTGTCTCCGATCATCGCCACCTTGTCGCCCCGACCAAGTCCCAGTGCAACAAACCCGAGGCAGAGGTGCTTTACTCGTTCATAGTAGTCCTGCCAGGTATACGGCCGCCAGATGCCGAATTCCTTTTCCCTCATCGCCACTTTGCCGGTGCCGTAGCGGGCGCACTGGCTCACAAAAAGCTTGGGGATCGTCAAATCTTTGGTGATTTCTATCCCGGAGCCGTCCATATCTCCATTTACCTCCTGGTTGAATACAGGTCCTCTTCACCCAAGTAAGCCTTGACAACCTCGGGGTTCTTTTGAACCTCGTCCGGTGTGCCGTCCATGATCGGATTTCCGAAATTCAATACGAATACACGGTGGGAAATATCCATGACCACGCCCATGTCGTGCTCTACCAGCACGCAGGTCAATTTCCAGCGCTTCTCTTCGTTCAAATCCAAAATGAAGCGGGCCATGTCTTCGACTTCCTCGAGGTTCAACCCTGCGAGAGGTTCATCGAGAAGGAGCAGTTCGGGTTCGAGAGCCAGAGCTCTGCCCAGTTCGACCCTCTTTTGAAGCCCGTAAGGAAGCATGTGCACCGTCTTGTGGCGTATGTGCTCTATTTCCAGAAGATCTATGATTTCCTCTTCTATGAACTTGCGGCTTTCAAGTTCCTCCCGTTTCGTTTTGCCCAAAAAAAACGAACCGCTCAGAATTCCGCTTTTAAGATGCATATGCCTTCCCAATCTTATATTGTCGAGCACCGTCATGCCGCCGAAAAGCTCGATTTTCTGAAATGTCCTGGAAATCCCCAGTTCGGCCCTCTGATGCGGCTTCAAGGCTCCGATGTTCCGGCCCTTGAAAAAAATCGAGCCTTTTTGGGGCCTGTAGAGCCCGTTTATACAATTCATCATCACCGTTTTACCGGCGCCGTTGGGGCCTATTATGGAATGAATTTCTCCTTTTTTGACTTCCAGATCCACCCCGGCCAACGCCGCCACTTTTCCGAAGTACATGTGAATGCCTTCGATCTTGAGCAAAGGCTCGCTTTCCGCCTGTAATGCAGCCTGACCCATAGTCCAAGCCTCCGTTGTTGAATATCCCTGGCCGAAGCCACGGAAGTGGCCTTATCGAACCCCCAGGCATCCAGTGATACACTGGTGCCGATTAAAACCGGGGCATCAAGAAATACTCATTGAGGGGGGGGTGCGAATCAGCACCGCCCGAAATATCTGGACAAAAAATACAATAGGGGATTAATCGTGCACCGTCAAAAAAGTTGCTTTGTTCGACGACATCAAGACCATTTAGTGTTCTTTTCGTGTAACCGATCTTGTGGAGGCATTTTTCTGGATCCGGAATTTCAGTCTTGCCGTGTGGGGCTCATCGAACATAACTCCTGACGAGGTCGCCTAACGATTATCTACAGCTTTGCCGAGCCTTTAATATTGAAATCGGTCAAGGACGACCGAAAAAACTCTATCGGGCGATATACCATAGTGACTGAAAGAGACGGCTGGTTTATATCGCTATCATTATCTCGATGCAGATATACCCTATCCGGGTAATATGCTGTTGTCAACATACATTTTACTGTTCCCGAAAAAAACCTGGACGTATTTCCGGCATGAAATGATGCCTGCACTGGTGAATAAAGTATTCATCGGTCATTCCGGCGATGAAATCTCTTACAATTCCGGCATCCGGCGTCGAGTCGCGGTACCGCACGCACATGCCGTTCAAAAACCCGGAAAAGACCTCGGAATTCTCTCTGCCGCATTCCAGGTCCACAAAATATTTCTCAAAGAGAAGACCGAACATCAACTCGATTTTATCGGTCTGCTCCTTGACCTTCGGATTTCGATAAATCCTCTCTTCATTAAACGTCTTCAACTCCTTGAGCGCTTCTCCGATTTCGTCGCTGAAACTGAGAAAAGCCGACCCCAGGCTTCGGCTCACGAGGTCTTCCACCAGGCTGTAGACTATGGTACCGTTCGAATCACCAAGCACGCGGGCGGGGCGCTCCGGGATGTCTGATCTGTCAATCAGCCCCAATCGTATAGCATCTTCTATATCACGACCGATATAACTTATCGTATCGGCCATCCGCACAACACAGCCTTCCAAGGTCATCGGCCGCAGGTCGATTGAAGGGTTTCTCTGTTTCTCAAACATCTCCGCGTCCAGAGCGTCAAAATCCTTGGACCATAACGGTTCCAGGTTCTTGGAGTGCATTTCACCATCGTGACAGAGGATACCGTCAAGCACCTGAAGGGTCAGGTTCCATCCCTTACCTTTTCTTTCGATATCCTGAAGGAACCGAACGCTTTGAATATTATGCAAAAACGCGCCGAGGCCATGTGATTCACATAGTTTTGAAAGGAACTTTTCACCGTCATGCCCGAAAGGGGTATGACCGATATCATGGCCGAGGGATACGGCCTCGATCAAATCCTCGTTAAGGCCGAGAAGCCTTCCGATTGTACGTCCTATCTTTGACACCAACTGAACATGCAGCACCCGGTGGGTGATATGATCATTTTTGATCAAATAGAAAACCTGAGTCTTGTCGATATAACGGGAATAAGCAAGCGAGTGAAGAATCCTGTCTCCGTCTATTGAAAAACGCTGCCTGTGGCCCCTGTCTTCCTTGGGATCCGGTATCCGCCGGACGCCCTTGTTGCTCGGGCAAGCCCAGCGGGAAAAGATATCAGCCTCCCGCGCATCCAGTTGACGGCGGCCGGCAAGTAAAATGTCAGGATTCTTTTCCACTTGCTCCTCTTGAAATCAAGCCCTCGGATTATATACTTTTCTCTTGCAAAAAACTTACACTGAAGATATAAATTATTGTTTACGGTTCAGGATTCGGCGAAATAATGGCTGTTTTTTCCATCCCGTTCGCCGTCTTGTGTAATGTTTTAACCGGTATCAATATATCAACCCCTTGAGGTTATCTCAAGGACAATAAGCACGCCCGGGGCAGACCCCGGTTGCCCTGTTGCTTTCAGGGGGCATTTTTTCCCGGGCGGATGTAAAAACCGTGGCGCGGCGGCGACGGCCCCGCAGAAGGAGAAAGCGAAATGGCAGTAATCAACATGAAGGAATTACTCGAGTCCGGCGTCCACTTCGGGCATCAGACGAGAAGGTGGAACCCCAAAATGAAGCCCTATATCTTCGGGGCACGTAACGGTATTCACATCATAGACCTGCAAAAAACTGTCAGGTTATTCAAAGTCGCATATGGTTTCCTGGTCCACACGGTAGCAGACGGCTACTCCGTCCTGTTTGTGGGCACAAAAAAGCAGGCGCATGACTCAATCGTAGAAGAAAGCGACCGCTGCGGCATGTTTTATGTTGTCAACAGATGGCTTGGAGGCATGCTCACAAACTTTCAAACGATACAACGAAGCGTAGCAAGGCTTAAAGAGCTTGAAACCATGAAGCAGGACGGCACCATCAACCGTTACACGAAAAAAGAAATTCTCAAAATGGAGAAAGAACTTATCAGGCTCGAAAAAAACCTCGGCGGTATCAAAAATATGGATGAACTTCCCGGCGCGGTTTTCGTTGTCGATCCCAAAAGGGAAAGAATAGCCGTGAAGGAAGCAAAAAAACTCGGGATACCGGTTATCGCGATCGCAGATTCCAATTGCGACCCCGATGAAATTGATTTCGTCATTCCGGGTAATGACGACGCGATCCGGGCCATCCGTTTGATATGCTCCAGGATAGCCGATGCGGTAATAGAAGGCCATGGAATTGCCGAAGAACGCCTGAAAGCCGAAGCGAAGAAGCAGGAAGAAGAACAGGATGAAGACAAAAAGGGCGGGCCGTCCGAGGAAGGCGGTCCTGAAGTGATCGTTCTTCCGAAGGAAGAAGTGCAGGCTCCGGCCCAGGCCGAAACTGAAACAGAGGAAACACCAGCCGCGTGAAAAAAGAATAAAGGAGAGGGAAAATTGGATATCACCACCGAAATGATAAAGGATCTCAGGGAAAAAACCGGCGTTGGAATCATGGATTGCAAGGTCGCATTGAAGGAATCTAACGGCGATATCAAAGCCGCGGTCGATTATCTCAGAAAGAAAGGCATAGCCACCGCGAAGAAAAGGAGTTCCAAGACCACCTCGAATGGTCAGGTCCAATCCTATATTCATGGCGGAGGAAAAATCGGGGTTTTGATCGAAGTAAACTGCGAAACCGATTTCACCGGAAGAACGGACGATTTCACCGAGTTCGCCAGGAATCTTGCCATGCAGATAGCAGCGGCAAACCCGGTCTCTGTCGACAGGGAAACGGTACCTCCCGAAATCCTCCAACGTGAGAAGGAAATATATGTCACCCAGGCAAAAGAGACCGGCAAGCCGGAAAAAGTAATAGAAAAAATAGTCGAAGGCAAGCTTAACAAATTCTATTCCGAAGCCTGCCTTCTTGATCAACCGTTTGTAAAAAATCCCGATATAACGATACAGGATTACTTGAACGAGATGATCGCTAAAACAGGCGAAAATATAGTGATTAGAAGATTCGCCCGTTTTCAGTTGGGAGATGAGAATGAATAACGCCCGCCCTCAATTTAAGCGGGTGGTGCTTAAATTGAGCGGAGAGGCGCTGATGGGGGGGTTGCCCTTCGGGCTCTCCCCCGCGGTGCTTGCCAACGTAGCCGCAGCGCTTAAAGCTATCAAGGATCAAGGCCTTCAGGTGATCGTCGTGGTCGGCGGCGGAAACATATTCAGAGGCCTCCGCTGCGATGAATTCGGCGTGGGACGGGTCGCAGGCGACCACATGGGAATGCTTGCGACAGTCATCAACTCCATCGCTCTCGGGCAGGCCCTGCAGCACGCCGGAGCCGCTGCGGCCGTCATGAGCGCCTTTCAGATCAACGAAGTGGTTCTGCCCTATAACGTTGAATCGGCTGAAGCACGCCTTGCCCGTGGTGAAATAGTCATCGTCGGTGCGGGCACCGGGAATCCTTTTTTCACCACCGACACGGCAGCGGTTCTCAGGGCGGCCGAACTCGGTGCGGATGCAGTCCTTAAGGCAACCAAAGTCGACGGCGTTTATGACGCAGATCCAGAGCAGAATGCCGATGCATCCCGGTTCGATAACATCACCTACAGCGAAGTTATCGAACGTGGTTTGAAAGTTATGGATTTAACTGCGGTAAGTCTTGCAATGGACCGCAGAATTCCGATCATAGTTTTCAACCTTGACAGGAAAGGAAATATAGAGAGAATTGTGGCCGGTGAACCGGTGGGAAGTCTAATTTCAGGAGAGCAGACATGAAAGATGAGATTATTTCTGAGGCAAAACAAAAAATGTCGCAATCAATTGAAGCCTTGAAACGGGATTTCAACCGCGTACGCACAGGTAGAGCCACTCCGGCCCTGCTGGACGGAATAAAGGTTGAATGCTACGGCGCCCTTATGCCGATCGACCAAGTGGCTTCGATATCCGTGCCTGAGAGCCGTCTTATCACGATCCAGCCCTGGGACCAATCCATAATCGGAGACATTGAAAAAAGCATCCTGAAATCCGAACTTGGTCTTACTCCCATGAACGACGGCAAACTCGTCAGGATCTCGATACCACCGCTTAGCGAAGAACGCCGCAAGGAGCTTGCAAAGGTGGCCAGGAAAATGGCCGAGGAATCCAAGGTATCCGTTCGGAACCATCGCCGCGATGCAAACGATACACTGAAAGATCTCAAGAAGGAGAAAGAAATCTCCGAAGACGAACTTCACAGAGTACTGGACCAGGTTCAGAAAATAACCGATGATTTCATTGAAGAAATCGACAAGGTCACCGCTGATAAAGAAAAGGAAATCATTGAATTCTAACGACCTGGTTGCTCTTCGTCCACTGGCCCCCTGATGTGTTGATCGCTTGTTGAAAAGCGGCGCCTGTCACTGCCATCGTATTCAATCTTGATGAGTTCGTAAAAACTCACAAATGAGACGGCTACGTAAAAAGCTCTCCCGCTAGCGGGACGAATCCTGAGGAGTGAAGCGTACATACAGTACGTCGCAGCAACGAAGGATGAAGCGTAATCCCGCGTGCCGCGGGATTGGGCTTCTTACGACGCCGTCAATCTTACCGCGTTTATGCATATGAACCCTGAATTCGAAAACAAACAACCCGTTCATGTAGCCATCATCATGGACGGAAACGGCCGCTGGGCGAAACAGCGGGGGATGAGCCGCATCAAGGGGCACCGTAAAGGAGCCGATGCCGTTCGCAGTGTTGTGCGGGCCTGTCGTGAAGCGGGCATTAAGTGGCTTACCCTTTATGCTTTCTCAGAAGAAAATTGGAAGCGCCCCCGCAAAGAAATTCACGCGCTGATGGGGCTTCTGGGCACTTATTTAAAAAGCGAGCTGGAAGAACTCCAGGAGAACGGAATCCGTCTGAGATGTATCGGCAGGATAGACAAGCTACCGACACCAGCGCGCAAAGCCTTGGTCGAAGCAATGTCCGTCACCGCTTCAAACACTGACATGCAACTTACGCTGGCGCTAAGCTACGGAGGAAGACAGGAACTCGTGGACGCCTTCACGACCATTGCCGAAGACCTCCGACGCGGAAACTTAGATCCTGAAAACATCACCGAGGAATTGATATCACAACACCTTTATGCACCGGATATGCCGGAGCCCGATTTATTGATAAGAACTAGCGGGGAACAAAGAATAAGTAATTTTTTACTATGGCAAATTGCTTATACAGAATTTTATTTAACATCATGCCTCTGGCCGGATTTCGGAAAAGAAGAATTCATTAAAGCCCTCAAAGAGTTTCACAAAAGAAAAAGACGTTTCGGTGGGCATGAAGATTAAAGGCTGAGGGCGTCGTTTTTAGACTTATTACGAGGTCATCATAATTAATATGCATACGAAAAGATGGATAACAGCTCTTGTAGCTGTCCCGATTCTTATTTTCTTGATAGGCCCAGGGCCGGGATGGTTGCTACATGCGCTGTTATGCGCCATCGCTCTTCTCGCGCTCAATGAATTTTACCGGATGATCCGTCCCCGAGTCACCCCGGTCGTCAGGATCATTTCGATGTTTTTGACGGCCGTTCTTTTTCTTTCACTTTCGATGCGCTGGATCATACTGGTGCCCGGGATTTTCGCCTTTTATGCATTTTTGCCTTTGCTGCAGTCTCTTTTTTACGATATGCCACCCGATGAAAAACATACCGCAACCGTAGCCTGCGCAATTTTGGGACCGGTTTACATTTGTATTCCGTTGGCGCTCCTTGTTTTGATCGATATTCAACCCTTCGGCCATATGTGGATATTTTTTTTGCTGGTGGTGGTTTTCGCCACGGACACAGGAGCATTTTACACCGGCCGCACCTGGGGAAAACACAAGCTCTATAAATCTGTTAGCCCCAATAAAACCTGGGAGGGCACTGTCGGGGGATTTTTCACCGGCACGGCCGCAGGCGTTCTTTTCGCAGCCTATACCGGGATTCATCCGATAAACGCCGCTCTTTTCATAGTCGCCGCGCTGGTGGGCACCGCCGGTCAGCTCGGCGACCTGATCGAGTCAATGCTCAAACGAAACCATGGAGTCAAGGATTCCGGCAACCTGCTTCCCGGTCACGGCGGAATGCTCGACCGGATGGACAGCATACTGGGCGCTGCTCCCGTGTTGTATTTATACCTTACATTGTTCACGCTTTGATGATTTGACGAAATGGTAAAAAGTGCCACCCTCACGCTCTCGGCTTTGGAATCGGTATCGGGGTTGAAACAGGCTGGGGGCAAACCGACTACAGGGATAATAAAATGAAACAGATTACAGTACTCGGCTCCACCGGTTCAATCGGGGTAAACACCCTCAAGGTAATCGAAGCAAATCCAGACCTATATGATGTTTGCGCCCTGGGAGCCGGCCGCAACTTCGAACTGCTTGCATCTCAGGTAAACGCATTCAACCCGAAAGCCGTGGCCGTCCGCGACACCGCGACCGCCGAGGCTCTCAAGGGCCTCCTTAAAGGGCGTAATGCTCCCGAGATTATGGTTGGAACCGAAGGGTACCGAACGATAGCCTCTCTCGATGAGGCGGACACGGTCGTATCCGCTATGAGCGGGGCAGCCGGCCTCCTTCCAACGCTCGAAGCGGTCACCGCCGGCAAAACGGTCGCGCTGGCGAATAAAGAGACCATGGTCATGGCCGGAGGACTGGTCATCGAACAGGCAAAACACAGCGGTGCCAGGTTGCTGCCCATTGACAGCGAACACAATGCCATTTTTCAGTGCCTGCAGGGTCATAACCGTGAGAATCTGAGGCGGGTGGTGATCACCGCTTCCGGAGGCCCATTCAGAAACAAGGACAGTCGGGCCCTGGCCTCGGTGACCCCGGAACAGGCACTGCACCATCCCAACTGGAGCATGGGGCCTAAAATCTCTATAGACTCGGCTACGTTGATGAACAAAGGCCTCGAAGTGATCGAAGCAAAATGGTTCTTTGATCTACGCCCCCGTCAGATAGATGTTATCGTGCACCCGGAAAGTATAATTCACTCCATGGTAGAATATTGCGACGGCGCGATTATCGCCCAGCTGGGGATCCCGGATATGCGTATCGCCATTTCCTATTCTCTCTCCTTCCCCGAGCATACGGCGAATGATCTTCCACCTCTGAGCCTCGAAAAAATCGGCAAACTCACCTTCGAACCACCCGATATCGTCAGGTTCCCTTGCCTCCGCCTGGCCCTGGAAGCACTGGAGGCCGGAGGCACAGCGCCGGCGACACTGAACGCAGCCAATGAAATCGCGGTGGCGGCTTTCCTCCAGGAACGGATTGAATTTTTGGATATAGCCTTTATCATAACCGAGACACTCGAAAAAAGCGGTTCCCTCCCGGCCATAGACATCGATACCGTGCTGGAATCCGATGCCAGGGCCAGGCGAACGGCCGAAGAGATTGTAAAACACATCCAAAGCCCCGGTTCCTGACCGAGCAACGGCGATGGGCGCCGCATTTTCCAGTATACGTTACGAAAGGGCTGGAAAACCCGCTCGGAAGTATTAATTTGAAAGAATGAGATTTTGATGAAGTCGTAAAACGTCAAAACAACCATGTCCCTCGGGGTCGAAAAGGTTGCCGGTCAACGTCCGATACCGACGCCGATAAGGCGGGGATGGTACTTTCTTTACGAGGCGATCAGTTTTTTATAAACGGTGATATTTATGAACATATTTTTGTATTATATTCTTCCTTTCGTGTGTGTGCTCGGCATACTCATTTTCTTTCATGAACTTGGGCATTTCCTTGTCGCCAAATTTTTCAAAGTCAAAGTATTGACATTTTCGCTTGGTTTCGGCCCGAAGCTTATCGGCCGGCGCCGAGGTGAAACCGAATATGTTCTCTCGGCTCTGCCTTTGGGAGGTTACGTCAAGATGCTCGGGGAAGATGTCGGGGACGATACCGAAAGCCTGCCTCCAGCCGAAGCAGCGCGTGCATTCGCCAACCAAAGCGTCTGGAAGCGGCTCGCAATCGTCGCGGCGGGACCTCTCTTCAACCTGCTTCTTGCCCTGGTTATATTCATCCTTTTTTATATGTTCGCGGGCACGCAGGTGCTGACGCCTGAAGTCGGCCAGGTAACCCCGGACTCCCCGGCGGCTGAAGCAGGGATACAAAAGGGAGATGTCATCGTTGCAGTGGACGATACTTCGATTTCCAGCTGGAACGAAATCCGAAAAGCCGTTGCAGACCATATGAGCCGGCCCATGGAAATTACGATACTTCGGGAAGGACATCAACGGACAGTAACACTTCAGGCCAGGATCTCGGCGACAAAAAACATTTTCGGAGAAGATGTAAAAACCCCGTTGATCGGCATAGTTGCGGCCGGCGAGTACCGCCAGGTCTCCCTCGGCCCCGTCAAGGCGGTAACCGGAGGCATCAGCCGAACCTGGGAAGTTACCAAGCTAACTGTAATGACGATCGTAAAACTGTTTCAGAGGATATTGCCGGTCAGCACGATCGGGGGACCGATTCTGATCGGCCAGCTCACGGGTCAGCTCGCCCAGGAAAGCCTGATCCATTTGATCCCGTTTATTGCGGTTATCAGTGTCAACCTTTTCGTGCTGAACCTACTTCCGATACCTGTGCTGGATGGAGGCGTTATATTGTTTCTGCTGGCAGAAGCCGTCCTCGGACGACCCTTGAGCTTGAAGAAAAGGGAGTACGCCCAAAAATTCGGGCTCGTCGTGTTGCTGACGCTTATGGCCGTCGTTATTTACAATGACATGGTGAGGGTTCTTCAATAGGATCAACGGTGACGGCCTCGAAAGAAGGCATGCTGACGACTGTTTTTGCAGAGGTTTAAAATGATTCTTGCTATAAATACCAGCAGTTTTCAGTTCAGCCTGGCTCTGCTGGATGAGGACGGAAGCCTGAAAGCCGAATACGTGATATCTGGAGGAGCGGGACGCTTCGCAGGCATGTTTCCGGCTTTCGAAGAAATACTTTCTGCTCTGGGCTTCTCGGTGCAGGACGTCTCCGCCATTGCCGTGGCCATAGGACCGGGAAGCTTCACCGGGCTCAGGGTGGGGCTTGCCGCGGCAAAGGGGTTCGCTCATGCCTTGGGAGCTCCCCTTGTGGGGATATCGAGCCTGGAGGCCCTCGCCTGCCAGTTGATCGGGGCTTCGACAACAATTGCTCCAATACTTGACGCACGGCGGGGGGAGGTGTTCACGGCCCCGTTTTCACCCGGCTTCCCGTATCCCGAAAGGTCCGGGCCGGATACCTGCATCCCATTTGATGAAATCGGGTCTTTTTATCGTGATCGGGTCGTTATTATAGGAAATGACTATCCCAAGCAGTCTCCGTTGCTCCAGGCAGGCCTACGAGATTTCACGCGTCTTGCCCCGCCGCATCTATGGAATCTGCGTGCCTCTGCGGTGGGTTTCCTCGGTCTCAAACGACTCCGCACCAAAGATTATGACGACCCCGAAACCCTTGCTCCCTTATACCTGCGCGCACCCGACATCCGCCCCAGCCCACATCCCGTGTTCTTCCAGGAATCCGAACAAGCCGACCCCGATTCATCCACCTTTCAACAGGAAACAACATGTCCAGTCACCTGAAAAGTGCAACATTGCTCCATGAAAAATTTCCTACGGATGAACGCTATCCTTTCAACCTGACGATCCTTAATAAAACCAGACATCTATGCTTCGATGCACCGATAGCACTCTTTGTAGGTGAAAACGGTACCGGCAAATCCACATTGCTGGAGGCCCTTGCACGTGCATGCGGAATCCACATCTGGAGAAAAACAGAGGGCCGACGATATGAATTTAACAGATATGAAAAGTTGCTATACAAATGTTTGAGTATCGATTGGGCGGACGGCAGGGTTCCAGGGGCGTTCTTCGGCTCTGATATATTCAAGGACTTTGCCGATATCGTTGATGAATGGGCGGTTTCCGACCCGGCGCAGTTGAAATATTTCGGCGGAAAGTCGCTGGTGACTCAATCGCACGGTCAATCGATGATGTCTTATTTTCGTGCGCGCTATAAACTGAAAGGCCTGTACCTGCTTGATGAACCCGAAACGGCGCTATCGCCGCGAAGTCAACTGGAATTCCTTGACATTATTGGAGAAAACAGCCGGGCCGGACATGCCCAGTTCATTATTTCCACGCACTCACCGATTCTTCTCTCCTGCGATGGAGCCTTGATCTACAGCTTTGATTATTCGCCCGTGCGCCTCGTCAAATACGAAGAAACCGACCATTACCGGATTTACAAGCGTTTACTGGCGTGATCAAAAACGCCAAGGAAGCAGCCGGCGCTGATCAAGACAAAACCCGGGTCCAGTAAAATCAACAACTTCTGGTTTTGGTCTGCATTTTATCCCCACTTCATTTCGAGGCGGGGAGACGTCTTAAGAAGATTACGACGCCATCAAATTTCTTTCTATTTCCTACATCCTGGAGAGTTCTTCCGCCTCCAGCAGCAATGCGTCGATCGTTTTTTCAAGAATTTCAACCTGGTTTTCCTTTTCATCGAGGTTCCCCGCCCGCATTTTTTTTATGTCTTCCAGCTCCGCCTTCAAAAGCCCCGTTTCCGCTTCAAATTTTGAAAACTGCCGTTCCTGTTCGCCACCCTTGGCCCTGGACGCCTTAATCAGCTTTTCCAACCGTCCCACGTCTTCTTCCAGGAGGTCAATTTTATGTTTTAAGGCATCTCTTTCTCGATGTTTCTGAGCGTGCTCGCCTTCCAGTTGATCAAAGGTGCGCTTCAATTCTATTTCCCGCGCCTGCAGTTCCTTTAATCTCTGTTCACGCTCTTCAAGCCGCTTTTCGTACATCGCGGGATTGTAGGAAAAAAGCCCACCGCCTCTGGGGTCATCGCTAGTTTGACAGCCTACAACCAAGCATGCTAATCCGGCAGCAAAACATAAGAAAAGCTTTGCCATGATCATTCTCCCCGACCAATGACAGGAATCTTCATGGAGCGCCTATCCGGTATTCCCTCAGAAAACCAAGTTGACCGACCCCACAAGCCGAGCGCATTTCCAGCCGGATCAAACAATCATTTTCCGGGACAGGGAGGACAACCATGCGATCTGGGCTTCCAGGTCCGATACATGCCCGTTTAGTTCAACAATTCTTGCCTCAAGCTTTTCAGCTTCCATGGTTTGTCCTGAAGCCTTCAGCTCAGCCAGCAGGTCTTCCTGATTTTCTTTTTCAAACCTGGCCTTCTTGAGTTTTTCGTCGGCTTCCGCAATTTTTATGTCAAGGATGTTCTTTTCCTGGTCGAGATTGCTTTTGGTTGCTTTTCTGTCCCTATAGGCCGCCTGCAGCCGCATTGTTTCAGCTTCCAGAACTCTTATCTCTTCCCCCAGCTTCATGTTGTAGCTGCGAGTTTCTTCAATGACCTGCTCTATACTTGCGATGCAGGCGTTCAACCAGTCTTCCCGGCTGGCATATTTCGCTTTCTGGTTCGCGACATGAGTACCGTAAGCATAACCGGCTAAACCACCGGCTGCGGCTCCTATAGCGGCGCCCTTCAAGGCGCGCTTTGAATCTCCTGTCGCGACCCCTATAACGCCGCCGAGAAAGGCACCCAGAGCAGCACCGACCGCCGCCCCCTCCCCCTGGGTCCGTGCCCTGTCGTTTGTTGTCGTGCAACTCGTATGACAGGACAAGCACAATGCCATAATCACAGACACGATGATAGCTCTTCTCATGTCAATCCTCTCTGTGACCGATGCTTCTCTGTCAACGCCGCGCGATTTCCCCAAATTCACGACGCCAACCTTCCCGGTCCGGCTTCCTGTTCTCAAGATAGCAATAAAGCTGCCTTTCCACGACGTCTAAAATCCTCAACTGTTCTGAAGCGTCGTGATCTCTCAAAAAATCGTGGTATTTCCGTAGGCCGGCATCGACTGCCGTGCGGTTGATCCCGCCCAATTCGCGAAAAGAATCGGAGTAGGTTTCAAGCGCCTTCTGGATGTTTTCATCAATCTCACCGAAAAGCCTGGCATATTTTTCAGCCACCTGTTCCCGACCGGTTTTTGCTGCAATGGCTTTCAGATTCTCAATGGCGGGCAGCTTTTGAAGTTCACGAAAGACAAAAAAACCCTGCTCGGCGCCGATCTTGACCCAGGCGTAGGCGGAATCAAGATCACCTTGCACCATGTATGGATTATCCGGAGACTTATCATCGGAGCCGGCCTCGATGACAAAATTCGTATTCACATTCTGAACATCATCGTCAAAATCCATTCCTCCTGAAGGTTCAGGGATTTCCTGCTTAATCAACCTGGTGAAACTTACATTATCCAGAATGTTTCCGAAATTATCGCCTCCTTCGTGTTCAAAAAAAATGTTTGCTTTTGTTTCTCGCGTTGTGTGGATTTCAAATTCAAAGTGCGCCGGCGGCTCTTTCATGGCCAGGGTGATTTCCCTGGAAAAAAGGTCTCCGACGCGCACCGTCACCGTATTCGGTCCGCTCCGGGGGTTTCCCGCAAGGTCAAAGGCCAACAGATAACTGCCCCGAGCCAAATCGAGGGCTTCTTTCGAGACAAGGGTTCCCGCCTTTGAGGTGCTGCCATCGAGATCCACATACAAACCAAGGTCGGGGAAATAGTCAAAAAAACCAAGGCCGATCAGGTCAACGGTGCCGTCGACAACGTTCCAGTTTGAAAATGCTGAAAAACTCAAGGATCCCCTGCCTTCATTTTCAAGATCGAAATTGTCCTCAAATAGAACAACGGCTTTTGAAACTTCTGCAGAATTATCTTTCAGTGGGTCTGTAGAGGAAGAGGGATCAAAGTAACGTAAAAATTCCACCATCGATACCTCGTCCTGTCCTGAAAAATGCAGCGCCACCCCTGCAGCTGGAAAATACTCGACAAGATTTCCCCGGTCGTCATAATCCCTCCTGTCAGCCCTGCCCAGCTGGAGCCATTCCTGGTACTGCACTTTGCTGTAGGGTTCCTCTGAATAAATATCAATGGATTCGATGACACCGGTTCCTTCGTGAAACGTTAGGGTCAAACGGCGGGAATCCAGCTGCGGCCTGTAGTCGTAGCGAATTCCGGGAACCACCTCTCGGATGGGCGGCCCCAGGGCACTGTCTGCATCGGCCCGAGTCGAAACACCAGGCTGCATTTCCAGGAAGGTCCCGGCAAAGCACGGCACGAAATGGGCCAGGACGAGACAAGCTGCCACGGCAGTGACGGCTGTCATACGATGATTTTTGATGCTCATCAATCTCATCCTCCCTCTTGCACCCATCGGCTTTCAATAGAGTAGAGTCTCTCCCCTTTTCCCTGAATAGAAGACCCCGGAGCCCTTGATCAGTAGTCGTCGTACCCTTCCATGCAACGCTGGATCCTTCTCTCGTTGCTGTCGATGCATCTCTGGCAAACGGGATCGAATGTTTCCGCGAAGAGAAGGGCTTTGCAGTCATTTGGACACACAAGATAGATGCATTCTTCTCGGCTTCTGGGGGTGCGAAGGATCGATCCCCCATCCGTTCCAGGCTCCGGGGGTTTTTTGATCCCACCACCCTGGGCACCGCTCTCATCAGATCCGCCTCCAGCGACGCCGGAGCCCGTACCCACATTGCCGCCCGGCGGCTCAGTCGAATCGGTCGAAGGTGACCATGCGCCGCTTCCTGTCGCGGTTTTCCCCTCTCCAGTACCAGAAGCGCCGATAAACGCGGGTGCCTGGGTGATGGGAAATTCAAATGTGACGTAGACGTCAGGTTTCTCCTCGAGTTCGACGTAGGCTGTTCTTTGATTGATGAAAGGGGAGAACCCCAGTGGTGAAATGAAAGACACATCCGCCACCACTCCGATCCGTCTTGAAGAAACCTTCTCCACATTTCTTATGGGTCCCAGCAGGTACTCGCCGTTTTCCTTTTCTTTCGCCTCCATGGCGCCGTCGGCCGTGAAAACCCTCGCGCGGCTCAACCCCTTCTCATCCTTACCCACAACCTTTACGTGGATCAACCACTGTTTTGGAACCTTGGGCTCCGGTTCGGGTTTGACGTCGGATTTGGCAATAAATGCCGGTTTCATAATCCCTGCGCCGAGGGTGACGCGAACGGAAAATCCCGGCTTCACATGCCGGTCCACGGGGTTCCACCGGAATAGCGTAACGTTGGCGGAACCGGTGCGCGGGCCGGTGTAGGCGTTGCCCTTTTCAACCACTTCTGCAAGGACTCTGTATTTACCCAATGGAATTTTCTCAAAGGAAAAACCGCTTTCCCAGGAGCAAAGTTTATAATTTGAAACAACCTCTGTTGTGTGCTGACTTGGGCCTTGGAGTCGAATCCTCACGTTCCCATTGTAGGATTTCCCGTCTTTAGCGTCTATCACGCATACATTTAAATCTCCCGTTCCATTGAAATCGGTCCCGGGCCCTTCCACGTCGAAAGCCTTCACAAACACAATCGTTTGAGCCGGTTTCCCGTTCACCTTGATATCGAAATGCAGATCATGCCGCCTATGGAGATTTTCTTCCCCCTCCTCACCTTCCTCCCGGGTGGGATAGGGCATCGGCAGGGAAACAGACGCCCGTTCGACCCTTTGAGGTTCATTTTCGCCCAACCGTACATGCCCGGAAATTGTGGACATCCTGAGCGGCGGCAAGTCTTTGCCGGAGGTGTGGGCCCAGCCGACCACACTGGGTTCTATCCTGACGCTCACCGCCTCTCCGGGCATCCCAAAAACCATGTATTCGATCTGGAGCTTTATGTCCTGTCCGGCTTTGAGCTTCAACGGAGTTGGAACAGATGCCTGCCGCACCCCTTTATGCTCCGAAAAATCCAGGTCGGCCAGGCTGGAAATGAGCGGTTTGATGCTTCGGATCTCCACCTTTGCCTGGTGGCTGTCAACGGCCTCGGCGCATTCATCGGCAAGCCACAACAATATTTTTGCCTGCTCCAAGAGCGTTGCACTGTCGACTTTCACCTCAATAATCTCAGAAAGAATCTGGAGGGGGGATTCCGTCGGGCAATCGCCCAACGTGGGCTTCTTTTCCAGAAAAGGCTTGAGAGACTCCACGGCAAGTCGAATCTCAACCACTGCACCAGCATGCTTGTTATACGCTCTGCGCCCTGCCTGGATATCGCACGAGCCCCTGGACTGGTATTTCTGGACAAGGAACTTTAGGTCGTCGAATTTCGCGGCGATGTCCGGCTTTAAATCGGGGGGATAGTTCTTTCGCAAAAGAGCAATTTCTTCATTGAGCTTATCTCCTTCTTCGCACAAGACTTTGGCGGCCGCCTCGGCTGCATGTATCGCAGCTGACAGAATTTCTTCCGCAGGCAGGCCTTCCGCCAATTCCGTTATACGGTCCATCGCCTCCAGAGCATCTTCATGCATTGCCTTGCCGTTGGCCAACGACACTCTCATATCATGGATCCTCTGAGCCAGATCTTTTGCTTCTTTGGTGACCTGGAAGATGCCCTCCCCAGTGAGAAGCGCCATTTCCATACCCTTTTTGACCTTATCGGCATCTTCCTTGCTGCGGCATCGGGTGGCAACCGCCTCCGCCTTGGTCAGCCCATCCTTCAACATTTCATTCCATCTCTGAATGTTTGCCTTGATCTCCTTGAGCCTCGACCAAATTTTTGAGGCCTTTTCACAGGATTCAGCGGAACGCTTCCACAACTCCAGCTTTTCCCCGGCCATCGGAAGTGCAGCCCTGGCTTTTTTCGCCTCCTCTGCGCTCTTCTTTGCCTGTTCTCCCATGGCATTGAGGCGTGCACATGCCGTCTGGCTTTCTGCGGCGGGGCCCTCGAGGCGTCGTTGGATTTCACGGCCCAAAAGATTGAAATCATCTTTGAGCTCGTCTTTCAGGAGGAGCTGATTCACCCTGGAAACAGTCTCATCATGCTGAAACATGCAAATTAAATTTTTTTGAATTTCTAATTCACAATTTGCGATATCTAACTTTACCATATTTTCCTGTCTCTTGGCGGCTTCATATGCCTGGTTAGCGGTATCCAGTGCATCAATTTCTTTTTCAGTGATCACCATTTCCCCCACAAGATAACCGGTCAACAAATGTTTCACGGCCATGATGGGGCTGGCAAGCAGGGCCAAAAATGTCATGCCCTTCAACAGGTAAAACATTAATGTTTCCCACATAGATACAATTTTTTTTGCGGCTTTTTCTGGAAGATTATTCAGTATAAACTCTTGTGCTTTTTGATCATCTTCTGCGATTTTTTTCTGGAGTTCTTTTATCTGCCGGGCCAACTCCTCGACTTGCTTTTCCATTGCTTCAATTTCAGGATCCCCGGCATAAGACGGTTGGGCAACAGAAAAAAGAATCATTGAAATGGGCAACAGGACGCAGAAACATTTGAAAAATCTTCTTTTTGGACGAAAGAAACGTGAAAAAAAACCCGTTTCTCGAAAGCCTTGATAAATTTGAAATGACTTTAACCTCATAAGTATGCTCCATAATCATTCGCTCGTACTCTTTAAGTATTTAGAAACACGGCTGTCAATATATAATTTTTAAAAATTTTTTATATATTTTACCATAGATTAAATACATAAATTTTATATTATATTTATATTTTTATAATTCTCTAATTATTTTGCAACAAATTCAGTAATATAATCTAATTTAACATTATACATATTTACTCCCATTGATTCTAAATATCTTTCAGCCTGTTTCATAAACCATACTCCTGGCTTATAATGTCCGCTCCAATTATTCATATATTTAAGTTTCCCTTCAATCACTTTTATTTCACCAGCAAAAGCTACAGGTTTGCCAAAATTAAGGCTGGAATGATGAATAACATCATTGGCGGGGTGTCTATAATAATAAAATTTTCCTTCATCATCCATTATAAATATTGCTCTATTCTTTCCAGTAGAAACATTTGCCTGGGAATCAGTTGTATCAAATAAATTCCCTTCTGCGTCATACATTTTTCCATCTTTTATTTTAATACGGTAATTTTCCCTTTCCATTGAATTAAAATATTTAACGCCATAAGCTTTGTCTTTTCGGAATTGTACGGGATCCATAGCTTTCAGTTTAAAATTTTTTTTGGGGGAAATTTTAATCCCTTTTTTTAACTTGGCTTGCTCGATCTGGCGCAGTACATGGGCCAATTGGGTTTCAGCCTGTTGTAAAAGACGTCTACCCGCTGCAGCTTTCCGTGCAAGCCGTTCGGCTTCAGCCAACATTTCTGCGTTTTTACGGGCGTTTTTTATATCTGATATATTTTTGTTATTTGTTTCACCTAATTTTCTTAACGCCAGATGAACATCCGTCGTTCCATCCGCAATGATCACCGCAGTTTGAAGTCCAAGCCTGCCTAAAGCTGCAACAAGAATTCTTTTCAGATTTTTCGCCTTTTTGATTCTTTCGGCCGTTTTAATGGCTTCTTCGTCCTTCGCCTTGGCCAGCTCGATTTCCAGAGACTCAAGAGTATCCTGACAATGGAAATAAGCGCGAGTGCCCCTTTTAAGCCCATCATCAAGCCGTACCCAGTTCCTCAGGGCACCATGGATCTGAGCAGGGCTCATGCCCTCCAATAATTCAGCCGGAGGAGCATCCTCGTAGCGGTCCCCGGACAGGGGATCGACGATAACACCATCCGTCGAGGCTCCGAATGCAGGGTTGAGGGAGGAAACCAAAAATGGCAGCAGTAAAAGGATTGGAAGCCATTGGAATAAATTTTTATGGCGCATGTTTCAGCCTCCAAACATAAAATATTAAATCTATTAATTAAATAATATTTTGGGATATTTATAATTTTTTAAAACGAATTTTTTTGTGAAATAATAAATCTTATTATAAGACAACAAAAGCCAATGGGACCTTCCTCTGGTGAAAAGTATCATCGAACCAGAGCCTCTTGATGGGTAGCCAATGTTCGGGGATGGTGACAGCCTTAAAAGCGTTGGAATGACGTTGAAGCGTTTGAAAGATCTTGGGGACAGCAGGCGTGGAGAAGCGCAACTGAGGCGAAAGGAAGAACACGGAAGCAGAAAGGGAAGGTGGAAGTATTCTTGTCATATTGGCTCCTTCCAACACGATGGACGGGACAAGAACAACCTCTATAAAAATATTTTATCTCAAAACCGTGCTGTGATGTCAAGCGCCGATCTTGCAGTCTGCATCACTATCAGCGGTTTGTGTTCAAGGGAATTTGCCTTTTACCAATCGCTCCGCGCTATATGAGATAGGCAGGAACCGCATGCGCCGCTGCTCTTAACCTCTTGTTATTTTATCCAGCGAAGGCGGTCTCTGGCGTCTTCGGCTTTTTCATCCTCGGGTGCGGCAGTTACGAAACGCTGGTAATAGTTCCTCGCTCTTGGAATATCCTCGATCATTTCATAACACCAGCCGATCCAGTAAAGCAGACTTTTTTCCTTTTCTGCATAGCCCTTCCTCTCGGCCTCCTCGAAGTACGGCAAAGCACTGTAACAATCCTTTCCGAGTTCTTTGCGGATCCAGCCCATCTCAGCTGCATTCCTGCCACTCGGATTAAGCCTGTAAGCTCTTTCTACCGACCGCTTCGTTTCTCTGCGCCGGACATCCCGTGGTTCGGCTTTGCTCCTGAAGTAGTAAAGCCCCCGGTTGTGCCACAGATCGGAACTGTCCGGGAATTTTCGCAGCCCTTCCTCTAAAAGATCCTTTGCCTGGAGCCATTCTTTGGCTTCGATCGCCTTGTCCGACTGGGAAACATAGTATATTTCCGGATTTTCCGCCGGTGGGCCTGTTCGGGTGTAGAATTTTGAATTCATGACATCGTAATGGCTGAAAAACGCAACCGGAGAGGTGTCCTCCAACCCTGAAAAATGCAACGCCACCCCAGCAGATCTGTAATATTCGACACGATTTCCATTTTCGTCATCGATCCTCATGTCAGATTGGTCCAGCTGGAGCCACTCCTGGTACTGTTTTTTTGTGTAGGGGTCTTCGGAATAAATATCAATGGATTCGATGACACCAGTGTTCTTGTCAAATTGAATTGACAAACGGCGGGAATCCAGTTGAGGTTTGTAGTCGTAGCGAATCCCGGGGGCCACTTCCTGAATGGGTGGCCCCAGGGCACTGTCTGCATCGGCCCGGGCCGAAACACCAGGCTGCATTTCCAGGAATGTCCCGGCAAAGCACGGCACGAAATGGGCCAGGACGAGAAAAGCTGCCACGGCAGCGACGGCTGTCATACGATGATTTTTCATGCTCATCAATCTCATCCTCCGTCTTTTCTGGGATCTGTTTTTGAGTTGCGTTGCCCAACCCTCTAAGCCAG